>JBEIGR010000230.1:0-7901 GCA_040381795.1 Verrucomicrobiaceae bacterium
ACGACGATGTTTTCGCAGCCACGACGGTTCAGTTCCCAAACGAGGGCACTGCCGATGAATCCGGCCCCGCCGGTGATGAGGATGCGACTTTCCGTGTTCTTCATGAGCCGCTGCCCCTAGCGGGGTTTGCGGAATGATTCAAGCAGCGGCTAAAGGCTCATCGGCGGACGCTTTGGGCTCTTTGGATTGCGGCACAGGCAGCTGCTCGCGCCAGAGGGCGGGATGCATCACAAAGCCGCGTGCACCATTCTCCCATTTAGCCTCCCAACCGACGATTGCCTCCATGGTGGTGGCATCCGGGCAGTGAATCGTGGGGTAGAGCCACTGCTGATCCGCCGCCTGGAGCTTGGGGATCAAATTGCGGCCGTGAAGCTCGATCTCCCAGCCGAGGAGCAGCGGCTCCTCATCGGTGTAGCCGGCGAGGCCCAGCGGATGCTCCACCCAACCGACGAGGCCAGCTCCGTTGAGAACGTCCCAAATTTCGCGGTTTTCGAGGTCGATGCGCACGGCAAAGCCATAAGTCTTCGCCAGGCTGCCATTGGCCGGATCACGGGCGACTAGGCCGAAAATGATCTGAGAGGGGCAGTTCTCAGGCACTACGTCGATTTGGAAGCCGAAGCGGATGGGATAGTCCGGCACGACGAGATGACCGAGGCTCTCGACGGAGAAATCCTTGATAGCCAAGGCATTGGAGAAGGGGGCAGCGGAGGTTTGCATGACGACGCACATGGTTTTCGGGGTATGGCAGCACAAATTAAACCAAAATTATTGTAATTTACAAACAGTTTTCATAAAATTTAGCAATTATTGATTATCTACACTCTTCAAATTTTAAGAAAGTTAGAAGTAATGCCATCTAACCACTTTCAGGGCCGCCACCTCGAGCGGAATCCTGGGTCGTCTGAAGCTCATCCAAGCCAAAATTTGCCTCAACAGGCCAAAAACTGCCTGTTTTCTCACCCGAAGGCTCTTTCAGGCAACCCACGCTGTTGACGATTCCGCCGTATTTCGCTAAAAAGAAGTCCGTGTCCGCCTCTCCCGTCACGACATCCTCCAAACGCACGTCATCCGCCTACCCGGCGGATTTTCAGGAGCAGTATTTGCATGCCCTCTATTACATGAGGCTTTCCCGAATGCTGGAGGAAAAGCTCGGAGCGCTCTACCGCGCCGGTGGGCGCATCGTAGGCGGTGTTTATCTCGGGAAAGGTCAAGAGGCCTTTGCCGCCGCCATGGGCGTGCAGCTCCGCATGGGAAAAGACGTTTACGGTCCGCTGATTCGTGATCAGGCCGGACGTCTGGCCTTCGGTGAGCCAATTATTGAGACGCTCCGCACCTACCTAGGTGCCGCCACCGGCCCGATGCGTGGCCGTGATGGCAATATCCACCGTGGCCGCCCGCGGGACGGCTACATGGCGATGATCTCGCACCTCGGCAGCCTGCTTTCCGTCGTCGCCGGGGCGCTTTTTGCCCGTCGGCTCAAAGGCACGCTCGGGATTCCATCGGAGCCACCAGCGTGGGAGATGGAGGCACCTCCACCGGGGCCTTTCATGAGGGCATGAACTTGGCCGCCGTCGAAAAACTGCCTCTCATCGTCAGCATCGCGAACAACCAATACGCCTACTCCACGCCGAACACCCGCCAGTATGCCTGCGAGAACCTCGTGGACCGTGCCAAAGGCTACGGCGTCCACGGTGAGCACATCGATGCCACGGATCTCGCCGCGTGCTTGACCGCCTTCCGTGGTGCCGCAGCCCGTGCGAAGGCTGGAGAAGGCCCGCAAATCGTCGTCGGCACCCTTTTGCGCCTCGCCGGGCATGGCGAGCATGATGATGCCAGCTACATCCCGGATAAAAAGCGCCACACGCACGAGGGACGCGACTGCATCGAAGTGGCCGCGAAGTTTGCCCTGGAGCAGGGCTGGGTGACTGAAACGGCACTCGTCACCCAAATGGAGGAGATTCGTCGCCTTATCGATCAAACCGTGGCGAAAGTCTCCAAAGAACCCGCACCCGATCCTTTCAAAGAGAACTGGCAGGCGCTTTCTACCGCCGGGCTCGTGGAGGGGCAGAATCCATGAGCGGCAGCATCACCTACCTGGAAGCCATCCGCGAGGCTCAATACGACGCGCTGCAAAAGGATCCCTCCGTCTTCCTCTACGGCCAGGACATCGATACCTTCGGCGGAGCCTTCAAAGCCACCAAAAACCTCGGCAAAGAATTCCCCGGCCGCGTCTTTGACTCCCCCATCAGCGAGGACGCCATGGTGGGCCTCGCCATCGGAGCCGCCATCGAAGGCGCACGCCCCATCGTCGAGATGCAGTTCGCCGATTTCTCCAGCATCGGCTTCAATCAAATCATCAATCAAGCCGCCACGCTCTACTGGCGCACCGAGACCCCCTGCCCTCTCACCATCCGCCTGCCCAGCGGCGGTACCGCCGGCAGCGGTCCCTTTCACAGCCAGAGCATGGAGGCCATCTACGCACACTATCCCGGCCTCGTCATCCTCACCCCCGCTACCGTCGAGGATGCCTACTGGATGCTCCTCGACAGCGTGGAGCTCAATGACCCCGTCATCTTCTGCGAGCACAAATTCCTCTACTACCATCTCAAAGCCGAATCCATCGGCGAGCGCAGCCTGCCTATCGGCAAAGCCCGCATCGCACGCCCCGGCCGCCACGCCACCGTCGTCACCTACAGCGCCATGGTGCATGATGCCATCCGCGCCGCTGAGGAGCTCCAGCTCGATGGCTATCAAATCGAAGTCGTCGATCTCCGCAGCGTGAAGCCCATGGATACCGATACCATCCTCGGCTCCGTCGCCCGCACCGGCCGCCTTTTGGCCGTCGGCGAGGCCTTCCCCTGGGGCGGCGTCACGGCCGAAGTCATCTCCCGCGTCGCCAGTGAGGGCTTCCACCTCCTCGACGCCCCTCCGATGCGCCTCAACGCCAAGGACACGCCCATTCCCTATCACCCCAACCTCTGGAAAGCCCATCGCCCCACCGTCGCCAGCATCGCCGGAGCGCTGCGCAGCCTGCTGAGGTATTAAAATCGTCCTAGCCATTCCCGCCCACCGCGTCAGCGCCAATTTCAATTTTCAGTCTCCAATTTTCAGTTTTCAATCCCGCCCGGCCTCACCACACGAGTTGAAAGAGGACGAGTTCGAGTAGGAGAACGAGGACGAAAGCCCCCAAAGCCCCAAAGATGCCCACCATTCCCATCCTGATGCCCCAGCTAGGCGAATCCATCGCCGAGGCCACCATCGTCCGCATCTTGGTCGAGGCAGGACGCAGCGTGGAGGCCGCCAGTGATCTCTTTGATGTCGAGACCAACAAGGCCACGATGTCCGTCAGTGCGCCCTGCGCAGGCAAGATCACTCAAATCATCGCCGTCCCGCAGACCAGCTACGCCGTCGGCTCCACCCTCGCCGCTTTCGAGATTAGCGAGGAGGATGCGCAGAACCTCGGCTTTGCCGATACCCCGCAGCCCAGCATCGCCCAGCAGCACAACACCAGCATGGCCGATGTCGTCGAGAATCTGCACTTCCAGATCAGTGATGACGATGTCATCTCCTCCACGCAGCCGAAGGTCGAGCCCGTCGTCGGTGGCCTGCCCGTGCCTGCTGGAGCCACCGGTGCCAGTTACATCTCCCCGCGCATGCGTGCCCGCATGCTCGAGCTAGGCCTGAACGCCTCCGATCTCGCCGGCGTGCCCGGCACCGGAGCCGGAGGTCGTGTCACCGTCGAAGACTTCGAGGCCTTCCTTCGCGGCCTGGAGCAGCACCTCATGACCAAAGCCTCGCCCATGCGCATCGCCGTCGCCGATAGCATGCGCCGCGCTTGGTCACGACCGCTCGCCACTGTCGGCAGCCCCATCATGCTCGATGCCATGCTCGCGCATCGCAAAAAGGCCAATCCCAAGCCCGGTCCCGCCCTCTACGCCATCCGCGCCCTCGCCATCGCCCTCTCTGAAAATACCGCCGTAGCTGGCCGCCTCATCGGGAACCGCATTGTGCATCCCCGCGCCATCGATATCGGCTTCGCCGTCGAAGTCGAAGACGGCGTCTTCGTCCCCGTCATCCGCGAGGTCGATAAAATTCCTCTCGTCAAACTGGTGCCCACCTACAACAACCTCGTCGAGCAGGCCCGCGCACGCCGCCTGCCGCATGATATGAACCGCCCCGGCATCGCCACCGTCACGAATTTCGGCACCTTCGGCATCGTCTGGGCCACGCCTATTCCCCTGCCCGAGCAGAACCTCATCCTCGGCCTCGGCGCTGGCAGCAAAGTCCCGCATTGGAGCGATGAAGTGAACCAATTCATCCCCGTCACCAAAGCCGAGATCACCCTCAGCTTCGACCACCGCGTCTGCGATGGTGGTGCCGCTGGGCGATTGCTCAAACGCGTCGCCGAGCTGCTGCAGAGGCCCGAGGATCTGTAAATTCGGGCCTATCTTCATCATGGAAGACAAGCCCGCCATCCGCCAGCGCATGCGCCCGCTTCTCCGTGAAGTCTCCATGGAAGCCAACGACACGCTCATCGCCGCTTTGAAGCAGCACGCCGCCTCGTGGCCCTCGCATCAAACCGTCGCCATCTACGGCGGCCTTCGCGGCGAGCCGGATCTCATCGGCAGCTTTCTTCCGTGGCTGCAAGATCAAGGCCACCTCGTTTCTCTCTTCGCCATTGAGGGTGAAAACCTCGCCCCACGCCACATCCGCCACGAAGCCGATCTCATCCGCAGCCGCCTCGGAGCCTGGGAACCACGCGAAACCTGCCCACCGCTCGACATCGCCGATCTCGACATCATCCTCGTGCCCGGCCTCGCCTTCTCAGCAGAGCACCTCACCCGCCTCGGCCGCGGCGGCGGCTACTACGATAGGCTTTTGGCCCATCCACAGTGCAAAGCCCGCCGCATCGCTTTAGCTCACCGCTTTCAACTCCTCGATGATTTGCCAGTCGAGTCACATGATGAGCGGGTGCATGAGATCATTGCGGCCTAAGCCGCATCAAACACCTTCCCCGGATTCAGCAGGCCCTGCGGATCGAGCGCCTTCTTCACGGTGCGCATCAGTTCAAAGCTACCCTCACCTAGCTGGCGCCTCAAAAAGCCTTTTTTGGCCAAACCCACGCCATGCTCGCCGGTGACGGTGCCGCCGAGTTTCAGCGTCTCATCCACGATTTCTTCCAGCGCAACCTCCACGCGGTGCATTTCCTCGTGATCGCGTTCGTTCGTCAAAAACGTCGGGTGCAGATTGCCATCGCCGAGATGGCCGAAGGTGCCGATGAGCAGGTTATGACGCTGGGCGACCTCGTTGATGAAGCTCACCATGCGAGCCAGCTCACTGCGTGGCACCGTCACATCTTCGAGGATCGTCGTCGGCCGCACGCGGGCGAGCGCGGAGAAGGCATTGCGACGCGCAGCGGCCAGTTTCGCGCCTTCTTGCTCATCGGCGGCGGCTCGCACCTCGCTCGCACCATTCGCACGCGCCAGAGCCATCATCTGCGCGGCTTCTTCTTCGACGACGACGGGATGCCCGTCCGTCTCCATCAGCACCACGGCCTCCACATCCGTCGGCAGGCCGATTTTTGAATAATCCTCCACACAGCGCACCGTCATTTTGTCGAGGAACTCCAGTGTGCAGGGGATGATCTTCGCCGCGATGATGGCCGAGATCGTCTCTGCAGCCTTTTCCATCGAATCGTAAAGCGCCAGCATCGTTTTGCGTGCCTTCGGACGCGGCAGCACCTTCAAAAGCACCTCGGTGATGATGCCCAGCGTGCCTTCGCTGCCGACGAAAAGATCCTTCATCGAGTAACCAGCCACGTCTTTGACGCATTTGTTGCCCAGGAAGGTCACCGTGCCGTCCGGCAGCACCACTTCGATGCCCATCACATAGTCACGCGTCACGCCGTATTTCAGGCCGCGAAGGCCGCCGGAGTTCTCCGCCACATTGCCGCCGATGGTGGAGATCTTCATCGAGCCGGGATCAGGCGGATAAAACAGGCCCACCTTCGCGCAGGCATCGTCGATCTCCTTCGTGATCACGCCGCTTTGCGCACGCAGCGTGAGGTTTTTCTCATCCAGCTCGATCAGCTTGTCCATCCGCACGAGGCAAAGCACTAGGCAGCCCGCCAGCGGCACGCTGCCACCGCTCAAGCCCGTGCCGCTTCCGCGGGTGACCACCGGCACGCTCTTGTCCCGCGCCAGTTTCACGCAGGCCGCCACCTCCGCCGTCGTCAGCGGGAAAATGACCGCACCCGGCCGCTGCTTCAGCGCCGCCGTGCCATCAAACGAATACGGCACAAGATCCTCGTCCCGCGTGAGCACACGCTCCGCGCTGACGATCTGCTTCAACGACTCCACAAAGGCTGCATCGATCTGGTTCATGCGTCCATCATGGCAAGTCCCCCTTGCACCGTCAACGCAGCCCGTGCTTTGGTGCCGCATGAGCTTCCCCCGCCCCATCCGCTTCTCGCCCTATTACCAATCCCGCGTCTGGGGAGGTCGTCGTTTGGAGTCCGTGCTTCATCGCACGCTTCCCGATGCCACCACGCCTTTCGGCGAATCTTGGGAAGTCAGCGACCGCCCCGAGGCGATGAGCACCACCACCGAGGGCGTGACCTTGAACAACCTTTGGAAAGATCATCGCGCCGAGGTCTTTGGCGGTCTGAAGAGTGACTCGCCCTTTTTTCCGCTGCTGATGAAGATTCTCGATGCCTGCGATGATCTCTCCATCCAGGTTCATCCGCCCGCCCATCGTGCTGCCGAGCTCGGTGGCGATCCGAAAACCGAAATGTGGTTCATCGCCCATGCCGATCCAGGTGCCAAAATCTACGCCGGGCTCAAAACAGGCGTCACCCGAGCTCAATTCGATACCGCGCTGCAAAACGGCACGCTCGCCGAGGTCGTCCACGTCATCCATCCACGCACGGGCGACTGCCTTTTCATCCCAAGCGGCCGCATTCACGCCATCGGCGCCGGTCTGCTGATCTATGAGATCCAGCAAAACAGCGACACCACCTACCGCGTCTTCGATTGGAACCGCGTCGGCCTCGATGGGAAACCCCGCCAGCTCCACATCGCCGAGTCCCTGGCCTCCATCGACTTCACTGACTTCGAGCCTGCCATGCAACCCGCGGTCACGAACGGCTCGCTGGTAAGCTGCGAGTTCTTTGACGTGCGCCTTTGCTCCACCACCGAGAAGCTCGGCTGCGAAGGCGAAAACCTCACCCTCGCCGTCACCCAAGGTCAGCTCGATCTCGCAGGCGAAACCTTCCGCGCCGGTGATTTTGCCATCATCCCTTCCTCAATGTCCGAAACCGCCCGCCGCATCATCACACGCAGCCATGAGGCGCAATGGCTGGAGATTCGCATCCCATGAGCTCGCATGTGATGTATCAAAGCTGGAGAAACCTGGCCTTCCTGCACTGGCGCTGGGACCCGGAGATCATCCAGCGCACGCTCCCTGCCGGTTTGACCGTCGATACCTTTCAAGGGGATGCCTGGCTGGCCATCGTGCCTTTTTACATGCGCGGCATCCGTCCACGCTTCTGCCCGCCAGTGCCGGGAATCAGTGATTTCCTCGAACTCAACGTGCGCACCTATGTCCGCGATGCGCAGGGTCGGCATGGTGTTTGGTTTTATTCGCTCGATTGCGATCAAGCGCTCGCCGTTTGGACGGCTCGGACGTTTTTTCACCTACCCTACCAGCACGCTCGCATGTCTGCGGCGCAGTCCGATGGCTGGATCGACTACCATTGCCAGCGTCGAGGCGAATCCCCTTCTCGTTTTCGCTACCGGCTGAATGCGCAGACACGCCTCGCTGAACCCTGCACGCTCGAGTTCTTCCTCGCCGAGCGGTACCTCCTGCTCTCTCAAACGCCCCGTGGCCTCCGCTGCGGTCAG
>JBEIGR010000231.1:0-7823 GCA_040381795.1 Verrucomicrobiaceae bacterium
CGTGTCGTTGTAGGCCGGGTACTCGTTCGTCGGCGGGATGCTGGCGAATTCAGCGAGGAGGCGCAGCTCGCGACCGGCCTTCATGCGGTCTTCGTGCTCGGGAGCGTGATGCATGTTGTGGCGGCAGCCGTCCCAGATGGAGGCCATGGGCGGATGATCGTGCGTGGCGTAGGTGGTGAAGCTGCACTCGTCGTAGGTGAGGCCGGAGATGGCCTTGTCATCGGGCGTGACCTCCCACTGCGGCACCTTGAAGCCGGGAATGCCACGCTCCAGCAGATGCGGGCGCACATAGTCCGGCACCGCGCCGAGATCCTCGCCCACGACTTCCGCGCCCTGCGCAGCGGCCTGGATCATGCGCAGGTATTTATCGCCTGCGGCGCGATTCGCGGCGCAGTGCTCCGGTGTGTCGTCGGCGTGCTCGATGTAATGCGGCAGCGGACCGCCAGTGCGTGCCTTGGCCTCTTCCTCGGTGAGCGGGAGGAATTCCGCATTCCGCTGCGGACGCCACGGGAAGCCGTAGATGCGGTAAAAGCCGAGCACATGGTCGATGCGGAAGATGTGGAAGACATCGGTGAGCTTCGCGATGCGCTGACGCCACCACGCGAAGCCGTCCTGCTCCATCACATCCCAGCGGTAGAGCGGGATGCCCCAGTTTTGACCCCATTTTTGGACGAAGAGATCGTCTTTGAAGATCTTCTCCGGCGGCGCACCGCCGCTCCAGCCGAGGTTGAAGAGGTGCGGATTCGCGAACACATCGGCGCTGTAGTAATTCACGCCGATGGGGATGTCTCCCATGAGGCGCACGCCGATCTTGGTGCCGTAGGTGCGCAGCTCCCGCCACTGCGTGAAGGCGATCCACTGCACCCACGCATGGTAGGTGGCCTCCGGTCCCTCGGGATCGACACTGGCGCGGGCATCGGCAGGCCAGTGGTCCCACATCTCGTGGCCGTGCTTGTCGATGAGCGTGCGGAAGATGGCGTAATCTTTGAGCCACGCGGCCTCGGCCGTGTAAAAGGTCGCGAAGGCCTTCGCGCGGGTCTTGTTCTTGCCGAAACGCGAAAAGGCGAGCTGCAGCAGCTTTGTCTTCACGCGACGGGCAGCGGGGAAGTTCACCAAGTCGCCGCTGAAGTCCTCGCCGACCTTGGCGGCGGCGATATCGGCCGGCGTGAGCTCCGGCAGCGTGTAGAGCGAGATTTCCAGCAGCACCGGATCGAGCGCCACGGAGCTGATGGCGTTGTAGGGGCTGTTGTCCGGCCCGGTTTCGTTGATGGGCAGGAGCTGGACAAAGCCGATGCCATGCTCCGCCGCCCAGTCCATGAGCTCCCGCAGCGCCCGGGTATCGCCAATGCCAAAGTCATGGTCATGGCGGAGGGCAAAAACAGGCGCGAGGATGCCGGCGGAGCGTTTGGAGGTCATAGTGGGGCCGCGATGATGCGGTGGAGAGCCTCAGATGCAAATGGCGTGCCGGGTGTTTGGTGATTTGGAGAAGGATCCCGGGCTTCCCGGCGATGACGGAGCCGCTGCGAAAAAAAGTTTTCAGATTCCGCACAAGTTCCGGACCAGTCATGCATCCGAAGGGGGAAGAGCGGTGAAAGCCGCCTGCTGAGAAACATCCCAACACCCACCCCATCCACCCTTATGAAACGCCGCCACCTCCTCCTTACCCTCGCCACTGCTGCCAGCCTTCTGGCCGCCTCCGCTGGTTCCGCCTGCGCTCAGAGCATCCGCCTGCTTTCGCAGATCACCGGGATCAACCCCAGCGAGGCTTCCGCCGGTCAGACCATCACCGTGAAAGTCACACGCAATGATCTGGTCCTGAATCCGGCGCTCGCCAATCTCCGCCCGCTGCCGCTGCCAAACTTCGCGGGCCGTTTCCCCGGCTTCGCGGGTGCCCAGACGACCAAAATCTTCTTCACCGGAGCCTCCGCTGGCTCCTTCGTCGAGGCGCAGAACCTCCAGCGCATCAATGATGACACCTACACCGTCCGTGTGCCGTCCGGTGCGCGCAGCGGACCGATGAAACTGCAAATGGGCGCGGCCAGCAGCCTCTCCCAGGTGAGCTTCACGCTGACCTCGGTGGGATTCTCGTTTGCCAATGAAAGCCAGTTCAACCTCGTGAGTGTGAAGATCGACAACGTGGAGCGCCTCGCCCCAGGGCAGGTCGTGGCCGCCTCGCCTCACACCTCCCCGAATGTGAACTTCCTGGATGTAGGCACCACGGCAGGCAGCCACACGGTCCAGATCATCCTCGGGATCGATGCCGCCCGCCCCATCTTGGTCCTTCCGCTTGGCAGCCTGCAGGCGAGCACCTTCATCGGGCCGAACCAGGGCTTCAACAATCCCATCCCACTGCGTCTCATGTCTGGCGGCCAATACCTCGTCTCCTCGCCCAACATCGTCGCCGCCACCAACACCACACGCACCGTCAGTTGGCAGGGTTTGCAGGTGCAGGCCAATGGCAGCCTCGTGGTGCATGGCTTTGACTTCACCTTCAACCTCAGCACGGGCACCACCTCCTTCAAACACTGGATTGGCGATCGTCCCAACGTGGCCGCCCAGGGCTCGGTGGTCGAGCCGACCGCCGCCCAGTGGGGACTCAACGCTCAGGTTGTGAACCTCCCTCTCCGCCTTACCAATGGCAGCAACTACACGGTGCTGACGGTCAACCTCCTCAACGCCAGCATGATCGCCAACGACGGCCTCACATACGAAATGCAGTAAACCGCCGCCAGCAGCCCGCGTCCGCCCCGCCCTGGTCATGCCCCCGCGCATGGCCAGGTGCGTTTTTACGGGGAAGGTGCGGCTCACGTGCCGTGCCGCTTGAGGAGGCGCTCTGCCTCCATCTCAGCCTGCGCCAGCGTGTAAAGATCTGGCTTGGTATCAGGAATGCGGCGGAAGAAAGACACGATGCGGTCCATCAAGGAGAGGAGAGCGAACACGATGATGAGCCACCCCAGGATGGGCCCCCAGGCAAAAGGAGGGTCAAATGGCCCCGAAGGAATGGAAAGCAGGGTGCGCAGCCCTTCGGCAAGTCCCAGAGCCACCAGGCATTTGAAAACAGGCGCGAGGATGCCGGCGGAGCGTTTAGAGGTCATAGTGAGGCCGCGATGATGCGGTGAATAACCTTATATGCAAATGGCGTGCCGGGTGTTTGGTGATTTGGGGGAGCGGAGAGCGGAGGGCAAAGGGCGAAGAGCTGTGCCAGATGCTTGGAGTGATGGAGGCGTGAGCCAATGAGGATCGGTGATGCGGGCACTCATGCCCGAACGGAGAGCGGGATTGCATTCCCGCCGTCGATCCCTCTTCACCACGGAAGACACCGAATACACGGAAAGCCTCCGGCACCTGAAACACGCTACTGCACCCGCAGCCGCACAAAGCGCCGGTCTTGGGTGAGAGGTGCTTGCCGCGTGTTTTTCGCTATTTTAGGAGGATGCTCAAATCACACGGGAGGCCCGTGTTCAACTACCGAGGCATTGGCACCCTGTTCCGTAAAGGCGTGCGCCCGTTCATGTCGTAGGCGGCAAAAACTGATACCTTAATTCATTCCGATGATGAGTGAATCAATAATCTCACCGTCTCTCACAATTGAGTAACCCCTCCGGCCGCAAAGGTTCTCCCACGTTTCGAGAGGGCTGTCGAATGTCCACAACTCGTCGCCTTCCTGCATCTTTGCCACGAGCGCAAGCCATCGCGCATTGGCATTTCCAAATGCGATGTGAGTGGGTCCGTGCATCGGGCTGCCGGGCTCGTACACGAGATCAACCATGTGCTCGGCTTCTGCTTCGGCGACGCTAGTCTTCTTCTTCAACCATTCCTTGTGCATAGGAGGAGTCCTTGAAATTTTACTGAACGGCGCCAAAGCGCCGACAACGGGGTGTTTCGGTGGCGAGGATATCCCAGTAGCCAAGGATTTTGTTTAAAAAAACACTCTCATCTCAGCGCGTGAGCGGAGTCCCAGTCGTCCGGCATACAATCGCCGCCTGTGTCTTGAATGCAGATGGGCCTGATGGCGGCTTTCTTAGATCTGATTAATGCGCTTTCGAATGGATTGAAGCTGCTGCTCGCTGAGGGTCTTACCCCGTGCTTCGAGGCAAGCAACTAAACGGACCATGATTCTGTCGGGTGCTGCATCACGCTGGGCTTTCTCCTCTGCAAGAAGTTGCGCAAGAATGATTTCTTCGATGGGTTCCTGTGTATTCATGGCCTGAAATTGGTATGTTATCACTAACTCAAAGAGACATTATCTCAATTAGTAGCGATGGGAGCACAAAGCCTATTGGTTTAGCATTCGGGCACCGTAGAATTGTCGGTGCTTATCAACGGATTGTTGTGGCTTCATTGTAATCACGACCATCAATGGCTTGATGAGATAGGTGGCTGAGGCATGCAATTTGTGAGAGTCGCCGGACGCATTTAATTCCAGCGTGCCTTCGCCGCTTGGGGAAGTCGTGAATTTAATCGAAGAGAGTTCGATTGCCTGATTTCCAGGTGTTGGCTTGTCACCAATAAGCTCGTAGGCTGCTAGGTTCATGACGGCTTCCGGGTTTTTGGTTTATTGATTGTAAAACACACCCAGCGTGGTCGCTGATGTAGTTTTGAAGGTTCCATCTACTTTAGGAATCACGGAGAGAGTCAACGCGGTTGGAGGCGACGAGCCAGTCCATGTGTGCACGCTGTTCAAGCCAAGGTTTGAAAGCGTCGTGGCACCATTAGTGATTGAGAATTTGATATCATCTCCCGACTCCCTGGCTCCATGAGCCGCCACTCTAAAGCTCACCCAGTTGCTAGACTGAGGTGCAAGCGAAATTGTGATTGATGCAGGGGTCGCTGTGGCTGCCTTGGCGTTCCGGACGAATGCCTGTGTTCCATTTCCGCTAAAGTTTAAGTACACCTCCAGAGTTGAAACGATTTTGGATGGCTGTGGATTTATGGCGGAGAGCTTTTCCCAAGAGTAAGTGCCAGGGTAAGTGAGATTGACGTCTGCCGACGTCGAATCGGCGTATCGGAAGGTGAACCTCACCGGTTGGCTGGAGAATTGCTGATAAAATTCTGCTTCTGCACGATGTAGCTTCGCATTGGGGGCCAATGTTTTAAACAGTCGTAGTCCTGCAACTCCTGTAACACTGACCTGCGTGAGGTCTTGCACGCTGAAGGTCATCGCATAGAACTGCTGATCCAAATAGCTGCCTTCGCTGGCTGAGGTTACTCTCCCATTGGTCCCGTTCGACAAAGGGAAAGATTCCCAAACAAGGTTTGGCGGTATTAATGGCTTGGCGAGGTTGCGGTAGGCGTGGTCATCCAGCTCATTTAACACAAAGTTGTCCTCTAAATTGCGGAGCCGAGCCTCGGCTGACGCATCGAGGCCAGCAGTGTCAGCCTGGGCTGCCCGCATCGCAAACGGCACGCTCACCAACCTTTCGCGTGGTGTCTGTGCAATGCCATCAAGCGTCACCTGGAGCCAATGTTGGGCACCGGTGGACAGTGTAGAGGCGAAGGTGGGACCACTTCCGAACTGAAAGCTGTAAATGCCGTTTTGCACGGTGACGCTGCCGATGTTCTCCGTGTAGAGCTGGGTGCCATCCGTTGCGGCGTCATGGATGGAGATGCTGACCGTCTTGCTGCCTGAGACGACGTTTCCATTGATGTCCGTGAGCAGGCCTTGATAGTTGATGAGAGCGGGGACTTCGGCCTGCAAAACAGCGGCGCAGAACAAGCAGATGGCGTTGAGGAGGGGTTTCATAAAAGAGTGATGATTCGTTGATGAAGGTGATTCAGGGGCGGTGCATGGTGATGATGATCTGGTAGAAACCGGCTGGCTGGCCGGGTGTCACAGGGATGAGGCGATCCAAAGGCATGCCGTCGCCGATGACCTCCTCATGCAGCGTCCACCCGCTGAGGTTGGTGGAGTGCTCAATGCGGTATTTTCGTCCCGCGAGGGTGGGGCATTGCAGCCGAACATTGCTGCCTTCCAATACAGCATGAGCCGTCAATCGAGAACTGCCTTGGCGGGGATGAGTGCCAGTGATGAACTCCTGGTAATCCGGCACGCCATCACCATCGCTGTCTGCATTGGCATTGGCTGTTGTTGGACTCAGCCCATGGGAAGCCTCCCAAGCGTCCGACATGCCATCCCCATCGGTGTCCTGAACACCGGGGGTAATATGCCACGGGGTGAGGACCGCCAGCAATCCCGTTCGAGACACGCTGTCATTAGCGGCGCGAACGCCAGTCGCAAAAGGGCTGCCGATTGAGTTGAACGAGTAAAGCGGCCCAACCCTGCCGAGTCCTCCGCCGGAGTTTATCCCGGCTTGAGATAGGGTGATAAAGAAGAGGAAGCTAAAGAATGAAATGGATGACGATGACATGGTGATAAAGAATTGGCGAAGGGCGGGAGCCTCGGCGGCTCCCGCCGGGTGTATGGGGATTCAACTGAGGCTCACCCGCCGACGACCACGCTGACCTCGGTGCTCCAGAGACCCACTTGGGCGTCATCGACGCGGTAGATGGCCTTGTATTTCCACTTCGTCGGAGTGGCGGGATGCGGGGTGGTGTCGGTGTAGCCGGGGGTGCTGTCCTGGGCCAGTGGGCCCCAGCCGCTGCCGCGGTCCACATAGATCTCACACTGGTCCAGATGGCGGCCGTAGCCGCCCCAACCCCAGCCGATCTGCACACCGCTGCCCACGACGGCCGCAGTGATCTCCGGGCGCAGGGTAGTGAAGTCCGGGCCGCTCTGCTCCGCGCCGATGACGCCCAGATCGCTGCCGATGGCCTCAGTGAAGGAGCCGTGCTGCTTCATCATCTGCACGATGTCGAAAATCCGGTTCAGCGCGCCCGTGTTCACCGGGACCACGGCGGGCAGGCCGCCCACGGCCGCCGGAAGGGCGGGCGGGGTGAAGGTGGGCAGCACCATGAGCGCGTTGCCATCCCCGGCCTGGGCCTCCTTGGCGGCATCTGTGCAAGCGAGAGCCCAGGCCTTGGTGGCTGGCTGCCAGGAGCCGAGGACGTAGATGAGCCAGCGGGCATCCGCCAGGGCGGCGGCGCATTCCTCCGGGCTGATGCCGAGCGTGGGGGCATGCCCGGCGAGTTTGTTGGCAAAATTCGTGAGCCAGATGATCTGATCGGCGACACGGCTAGGGTAGTAGGGTTGGCGTTTCATGGCTTTGAGTTTCGGTTTGCTGTTATTGGGGGAAGGCGTGGTGTAGGGCACAAAACCGGGATCACCGGGCTCGAGGTAGTAGCTCGGCTCCCCCCAGCGGAGGTTGGGATCGTCCCAAGTGAATGGCGTGCCGGTGAGCGGGTTGATGGCGTCCCAAAGGAGCGGTTTCATGGCTGGAAGGGGCGAAGAGGGCGTCGCGGTGCGGCATTCCGGCGTCGCGGTGCGGCATTCCGGCGTCGCGGTGCGGCATTCCGGCGTCGCGGTGTGGCATTCCGGCGTCCCGGTTCGGCATTTTGGCGTCGTGGCGCGGCATTCCGGCGTTGTGGCGCGGCATTTCGGCGTCGCGGTGCGGCATTTCGACGCCGGAAAAGAATTCGGCAGCGCCGAAAAAGGGCAATTCGCTGCCGAAACGGAACGCGGCGACGCCAAAATGGGACGCTGCGGCACCGGAAAAACTCGCTTCGACAACCTTTGGAAGGCCTGCCCCGTGGAGGCGGGCCGCTGCACAACGAGGCTCGAAGTTCCCTGAGGGCTGCGCTGGCGAATCAGTTCCTGTGAGCTGTGAGCTGTGAGCTGTGAGCTGTGAGCTGTGAGCTGTGAGCTGTGAGCTGTGAGCTGTGAGCTGTGAGCTGTGAGCTGTGAGCTGTGAGCTGTGAGCTGTGAG
>JBEIGR010000232.1:0-7820 GCA_040381795.1 Verrucomicrobiaceae bacterium
CGCATCATCGACTGGTCCGCGAAGTACACCTTCAAAGATGCCCAAGGCAATGTGCTCGGCTCCGTGGGACGCCGTGGCATGAAATCCATCTGGCGGGCCCATTACGAGATTTTTCCGCCCAACGGTGGCCCCGCCGCCTTCACCATCCGCGAGGAGAACCCGATGGCGAAGATCCTCGATTCATTCCTCGGCGAGATTCCCGTCGTTGGCATGTTCACCGGCTACTTCATCCATCCCAAATACCTCGCCACGCGTGCCGATGGCACCCCGGTGATGCGCCTGACGAAGCAAGCCTCCTTCCTCGAACGCCGATTCACCATCGAACTCCTCGGCCCCGCCGATGAAGGCGAGCAAGCCGCCCTGATGATGTCCTTCCTCATGATGATCCTGCTGGAGCGGGCACGCGGGTGAGGTCGTGCTACAAAATCATTTCGAGCGGGTGAATGACGCGCCAGCACGGTAGCTATCTCGCTCCGCGAGATGAGCAAAGAGCTTTCGCCGAAAGGTAAGATGCCCGTCATTCGTGAACCGTCATTCATGCCGAGCGTCCAGCTCATCTCGCGGAGCGAGATGGCCACTTTGCTTCGCCTGACCGGCCATCAGTCGTTCGACGCTCACTTCACCGCTGGCTCAAAGCGCTTCCGCAGCTCATTGAAGTAGCGCCGCACCTGCTCGCGACGCGCCGGAGGTAACGCCGCCTCATCGAGAGCGGCTTCTTCCGCTTGAATGGCCTCCAGCGTGGTCTGTGTGGCGGAGCGGGTGGATTGCTCCTGGCGGACACCGCCTTCCACGCTGCGCATGGTGGCCTGCCCTTCGGCGTTTTGCTGGGCCTGCACGACATCGCTGTTGGCGGTTTCCTGCTTGGCGGTGGGTGCGTTGTTGAGGTCGGCCTTGCCAGCACCGGGCTGTTGGCCGCTGGAAGGTGCTTGCGTCATGAAACCAGGCTGCTTGGGATCATCCGGTGCCTCGCCGGGCACGATGACCATTTTATCCTTGGAGGCATCCGGCGGAGGCTGCCCAGGCACTGGTGCGACGAGCATCGGCTGGCCGGGCTGCTGAGGTTGGCCTTGCTGACCTTGCTGCTGCCCCGGCTGCCCCATCATCATCTGCTGTTGTTGCTGCTGGCCTTGTCCCTGCCCGCCCTGCGGAGGCTGCTGCATCTGATTTTGCTGTTGCTGCTGACCGATGCCAGGAGGCGCGAGCATCTGCTGCTGTGGCTGCCCACCTTGCTGCTGACCTACCTGCGGGGCATTTTGCTGGCCTTGCTCGCCCTGCCCTTGCTGACCGTTTTGCCCGAGCTGCTGCATCGCCCCGGTTTGGTTCTCACCGGTGATGCTGCTGCCCGCCTGACGGAGCTGCTCGGCGAGCTGTTGAAGCTGTTTTTGAGCTTCCTCACGCAAGGCCATGTCCCGCATCTTCTCGGCGAGCTTTTCAAATTCAGCACCGGCGGCCTTCGCATCCCCTTGCTGCATCTGGTCCCCTGCCCCCAGCACATGCTGGCCCACCATCCGCTGGCGATCCGCCGCTTCGGCTTTCTCTTCCACCTCTTTGAGCGTGCTGCTCAGGCGTTGTTTCGTCTCGGCCGCTAGCTGCGGGCTTTTTAATTCCTGTCCGAGCTTTTCCGCCGCTTTCGCCGCCGAAGGAGAATTTTTCGCGGCCACGGCATCGCCCAGATCCGCCGTATCGGCATGCTGGCGGAGCTCTTCGACGAGTTTATCGCTGGCCCAATCGTCTTTTCCCTTCGCCAGATCCTCGGCCAGCTTTTCGGCATCCCGAGCACGACGCTCCAGCTCGGCCAGCACCTGCTTCGCATCCTTGCCCGCCGCATCCGCCAGCTCCGCCGCCGTCTGATCGAGCTTCGCCTTCAAATCCTCGATCTGCTTCTGCTCCTCCGCGTTGAGGCCTTTGAGCTTCTTTTTCTCCACATCGAGCTTCGCTAAGTCCTTCGCCGCTTCAGCAGCCTTCGCCGCCATGGCCTCATCGAGAATCAAAATGTCCTCCTTCGGCGTGCGCACCGCACTGATGAGGCTGCCGAGCATCACCAGCACCAGCGGCACCATCAAAGCCCGCGCCGGACGCAGCGGCAGATCTGTCTTCAAGCGGCCCATCGCTGGTGCCAAGGCAGCTTTTTGTGCCTCGACATGCCTCCTCGCGGCTTCCGAAGCCTCGTTTCGATCTTCAAACCACCACGCACTCGCAAACGCCTCGCGCCGTCCTGCCGCCGAATCCCACAAAGCCAGCGCACTGAAGGCTCCCGGCCGCTGCAGCCAGGAAAACACCAGCCCGCCGAGCATCCACAGCGCCCAGGTGATCCAAAGCGCCGCCACGATGCTCATGCCGCCACGAATGGCCCAAAGCAGCATCAGCCCGAGCACGATGCTCACCGGCCAGACGGCATGCTGAAGCCATGAGAGCCACCGCCGCATCATCACACGCCCCTGCACCTTCCGCGCAACGGGCGCGAAGACACAAGCTGGATTGGCTGGCTCACTCATGCCGCGCATTTCAGCGCAATTCACCGCGAAGGCCAAGCATTTCTCCGTTTCACTCACGCCTGCGAAACCACCCGCCACGGGCACACAGGCTCAGAGATGCCTTTGAGCTGCATCGGTGGCATCGGCTCGGCCTGCACGATGGTGCGGCCCTCAGCATAGGTTTCCTCATCCATCACGATCTCACCGGCCTGGGCCACGCTGCACAGGCGGGAGGCGAGATTCACGCGATGACCGATGACGGTGTAGCTGAGGCGTTGATCACTGCCCATGCAGCCGGCCACGACGCTGCCGGTGGCAATGCCGATGCCCATTTCGAGCGAGTGCCGCGAGGTCAGGTTCAGCTCTCGACGCCGCTGAAGCATGGCCTGGGCGCATTGCACGGCCTGAAGACCATCGGAGCCGGTGCTGCGAGGTGCCCCAAAAAGCACCATGATGAGATCTCCCACGAATTTATCCACGATGCCACCGTGCTCGTAGGCCAGCTCCGTGAGCGCGGTCATGTGTTCGTTGAGCATTTCGATGACTTCGCCAGGGGGCATGCCCTCGGTAATGGCGGTGAAGCCCCGGATGTCGCAAAACAGCATGCTCACATGCCGCAGCTCGCCCCCGAGACGACCCGTCTGCTCGATGAGCTGCTGCGCCACCGTGCGGTCGGCGACGGCATTGAGCACGCTGCGGTATTTATCCTGGAGGGCGAGACCGGCGGCCATCTGATTGAACGAAGCGGCGAGCGCTCCCAGTTCATCCCGCTGCCGGACGGGCACCCGCACAGCAAAGTTTCCCTGCTCGATCTGCTTCGTGGCTGCCGAGAGATCTCTCACAGGACCGGAAAGCGTGCGGGAGACGAGCATCACGACAAAAAGCGCCACTGCGAGAGCGAGGATGCCGAGACCCACCACATTGCGCCGCAACTCGCTGATCTCCGCATCGAGTGCCGCGAGCGAGTAAAGATTCAACTGCGCCGCCAGCGGGAAGGGCGAGCCGGGATTCAGCACTCGATAAAAGACCTGATGGCGGACGCCTTCGATGGGCACGGTAGTTTCACGCTGTGTCTTGTCTGACTTGCCGAGCTGCTCGTGCAGGATGGCGGCGAGATCCTCGCTCTTTTCCTTCGGAATCGTCGAGGAGACGATCTGTTCCTCCACCCAGATTCCGCTCATGATCTCGCCAAACTCCCCGCGCTTCGTCTGCTCATAAACGGCCCGCTCATTGAGCGAGGTAAGCGGCAGCCCGAAGAGGAAGGCACCGATGAATTTTTTGTCCTTCGCCTCACGCAGTGGAGTGATGAAGACCTCCCGCACCTGCTCGGTGGGGCGGCCATCTTTGCGATCCTCCAGCTCGACACGCAGATAGCCCACCTCCTGCTCTTTGAGGATGTCCTCCAGCCTGCGATCGCCTAGCCACGGCATCTTGCCCCCCTTGCGCTTCACCTCGCCGTTCTCATTCACCTCACCGGAAGGCGTTACCAGCAGGCCAATGCCCGTCGGCGTGCGCTGCTGTGGTGCGGCCACGAAGTTTCCCTTGGCATCGATGATGCCAACAAACGGCGCCTGGCCCGGAGCAAAGCGAAAATCACGGCCCTTTGCCCCGCCGCCACCACGCTCCGAAGCGGATGAAGAGCGCCCCAGAGCGCCCAACTGGCCGAAAGCACCGGTGGCACCTCGATTCGCCTCGCCTTGGCGGATGCCGGGCACCTCCGTCTGGAGCCGTTCCAGAGCCAGCGCCTCCAACTGCGGCCGCAGGAGCTGCGAGAGCTCCTTGAAGTCTTTCTTCTGAATGGCCTCCAGCACCGCCGGTTGAGCGGCCATGCTTTGCAGGATGCTGGAGAGCGCCTCGAAGCGCTTTTTCTTCGCCGCTGTGAGCACGCCCACCTGCTCCTCAAACTGCTCCTCAAAGAGATGGCGGTAGGTGGCGCTGAATTTTCGCTCCGCCATCAGCAGCGTCACCACCGTCACCACGGCCACCACCGGGAAGAGGGTGAGGATAAGCTTGGCGCGGAAGGTGGTGATCCAGTGCATGCGAGAGCTATTTTGGAGCGGACAGGCCGAGAAGTCAGCCGGGGAGTTCAACTCAGGGCCGGAATTACGGTTTCGCCGCTCATGAGCGGAGATTTTTCACCTCTCCGAATCAATCTCTCGCAAAAAACATTTCTCATCTGGCATGGCACATGCTCTTTTCCGCACATGCTGAAAGGAACGGGGGCGTTTCCCTGCCCGAAAAGCACCCACACACGCTACCACCTCAACCATGGCCAAATACAAACTCGAATACATCTGGTTGGACGGCTACGAGCCCGTCCGCAATCTCCGCAGCAAGACCCAGCTCAAGGACTTCGACAGCTTTCCGAAGCTCGAGCAACTGCCCGACTGGGGCTTCGACGGCTCTTCCACCCAGCAGGCCCCCGGCGGCTCCTCCGACTGCGTGTTGAAGCCCGTGGCCGTGTTCCCGGACAGCACCCGCATCAATGGCGCTCTCGTCATGTGCGAAGTTTATAGCGCCGATGGCACTCCTCACGCCTCCAATGACCGCGCCACCATCCTCGATGATGCGGATGCCTGGTTCGGCTTTGAGCAGGAATATTTCCTCTATCAGGACGGTCGTCCCCTCGGCTTCCCAGAGAATGGCTATCCCGCTCCCCAAGGCCCTTACTACACGGGCGTGGGTTACAAGAACGTGGGCGACATCGCCCGCCAGATCGTCGAAGAGCATCTCGACATCTGCCTTGCCGCCGGCATCAACCACGAAGGTATCAACGCCGAAGTGGCCAAAGGTCAGTGGGAATTCCAGATCTTCGGCAAAGGTTCCAAGACCTGCGCTGACCAAGTCTGGGTGGCTCGCTATATCCTGAACCGCCTCTGCGAAAAGTATGCTGTGGACGTCGAATACCACTGCAAACCCCTCGGTGCGACCGATTGGAACGGCTCCGGCATGCACGCCAACTTCTCCACCAAGTTCCTGCGTGAAACCGGTGGTGAGTCCTACTTCCTCGCCCTCATGGCCGCCTTCGATAAATACAAGGAAGAGCATATCGCCGTCTATGGTCCGGACAATCACATGCGCCTCACCGGCCTGCATGAGACCCAGAGCATCGATAAGTTCTCCTGGGGCATTGCTGACCGTGGAGCCTCCATCCGCGTGCCGCACAGCTTCAAGAACAACGGCTGGAAGGGCTACCTCGAAGACCGTCGTCCAAATAGCCAAGGCAATCCTTACCAGATCGCCAGCCGCATTCTCAAGACCATCGCCAGCGTCCCGACGGCCTGATTATCCTGAAAAAACACTTCACGAAAGCGCCGCCTGGAAACAGGCGGCGTTTTTTGTGACCTCAGGCATTGTTTGGAACAAATCGACCCTTGCACCGCCTCATGGACCGCGCCATTTCCCGCGAACTCGCCTGTTTTTCCAGCTGTGGCCACCACCGACTCCTCTCGCACCCTCGTCGCCATCCCCGCACGCTGGGGTTCCACCCGCTTCCCCGGCAAGCCGCTTCACCTCATCGCTGGAAAACCACTCGTCCAGCACGTCTGGGAGCGCTGCCAAGAGTGCAAACAAATCGACGACGTGATCATTGCCACCGATGACGCCCGCATCGCCGAAGCCGCCGCCTCTTTTGGGGCCAAAACCATCCTTACCGATCCCGATCACCCCAGCGGCACGGATCGAATCGCCGAGGCCACCAAGTCCTTCCCCGATCACCGCGTCGTCATCAATGTACAGGGCGATGAACCCCTCATCTCACCTGCCCTCATTGACGAACTCGCCCGCACTCTGCGCGATGATCCCACCGTGAAGATGATCACCGCCGCCGCCCCCATTCAGGACGCCGCTCAGATCAGCGATCCGAATGTCGTCAAAGTCATCTTCGACACCCACGGCGATGCGCTTTACTTCAGCCGCAGCCCCCTGCCCTACCAGCGCAATCCCGATGCTTGGCCGCGCAGCTACCGTCACCTCGGCATCTACGGCTTCCAGCGCAGCTTCCTGTTTCAGTTTGTCTCCTGGCCACCCAGCCGCCTCGAACAAACCGAAAGCCTCGAACAACTCCGCGCCCTCGAAAACGGCACCCGTATCCGCGTCGTCCTCACCGATGAACTCAGCCCCGGCGTGGACACCCCCGAGCAAGCAGCGGCGATCGAGAAGCATCTGACCGGAAAGTGAGGCATTCGCAGCTGATTTTGCCACGGAGGGGCAAATGTCTTCCTCGGGCTTGACCCCAACACGAACCCGGAACAGAGAAGAACATGAAATACATTTTTGTCACAGGAGGAGTCGTTAGTTCACTCGGAAAAGGTCTCGCCGCGTCGGCGCTGGGCACCTTGCTCGAATTGCGCGGCCTGAAGGTCATCATGCAGAAGTTTGACCCGTATCTGAACATCGATCCGGGCACCATGAACCCCTATGAGCATGGTGAGGTGTATGTGCTCGACGACGGCGCAGAAACGGACCTCGATCTCGGCCATTACGAGCGATTCACGCACACGAACCTCTCCAAACTCAACAACCTCACCTCCGGCCAAGTTTACCAGAGCGTGCTCGACAAGGAACGCGCCGGCAAATACCAGGGCCGCACCGTGCAGGTCATCCCGCACGTCACCAACGAGATCAAAGCCCGCATCCACGAGGTGACGGAGAAGATGCAGGGCGATGTGATCATCACCGAAATCGGCGGCACCGTGGGCGACATTGAAGGACTGCCCTTCCTCGAAGCCATCCGCCAGTTCGGCCACGAGGTGGGCAAAGGAAACGTCCTTTTCATCCACGTCAGCCTCGTGCCATATGTGAAGGCCGCGCAGGAGCTGAAAACCAAGCCCACGCAGCAGTCCATCGCCAAGCTGCGCGAGATCGGTATCGCCCCGCACATCATCCTCTGCCGCACAGAGCATGCGCTCGACCTCGATGTGCGTGAAAAGATCAGCCTCTTCGGTAACGTGCCCATCGAGGCCGTCGGCGAGGTCCGCGATGTCAAAAACACCATCTACGAAGTGCCGCTGAAGCTCCACGAGGAGCGCCTGGACAGCCTCGTGTGCAAGCTGCTCGAACTCCAGACGCCCGAGCCGGACCTCACCCGCTGGCGCAGCTTTGTGCAACGCGTCATTCACCCCACGCACCACGTCCGCATTGGAGTCGTCGGCAAATACATCGAGCTTCAAGACGCCTACAAATCCATCTACGAAGCCCTCACCCACTCCGGTGCCGCCCACGATTGCAAGGTCGAGATCGTCCGCGTCGATGCCGAGAGCATCGAGAAGGCTGGCGCTGAGCTATATCTCACCGGCCTCCAGGGCATCCTCATCCCTGGTGGCTTTGGCGATCGCGGCACGGAAG
>JBEIGR010000233.1:0-7809 GCA_040381795.1 Verrucomicrobiaceae bacterium
CAGGCCGTATGTCGGCTCTGGCGGTCGTGATCCATTCAAATCCATCGCGATGGCCGCATAGCCGCGCCTTGCCCACAGATGCACCCATTCCGCGAAGGCCGTGCCACCACCGCCATGAATGCAGACCACGCCGGGGAACTTCGAGCCAGGCTTCACATCCATTCCGAGCGTGCTCGGCGACGCATAAAACGCGAACACCTCGGTATCGTGGCCCTGATACTTCTCCCCAGCATAGGTGAGTGAGTGAACCGGCTGATCCTGCCGCACCCACTTCATCGCAGGCACGGTGTTTTTCAGCGCATCGAGATTCCACGGGCCGACCTGTTCGGCGGAGAGTGAGGTATAAAGAAGGAGAAACAGCGGAAACTTCATGAGCGCCAACAAACGATCCATTTGCCGTTTTCTGGCTCACAAACCGCGCAGCACTTCCAGCGCCTTCGTCTCGAAGAGCTTCTGCCACTCCGGAGCCACCATCACGTCACAGTCTTCCTGCGCGTAGCCGGTGTTGCGCCTCTGCTGCTCGGTAGCGGTATACCAGATGTAGCCGTTGGTGTAGCCGGAGACGTGCGCGTTGGCATCCTGCGCCGCTTTTTTGATGTTCAGGCCGACTTGAACGGTGACCTCGCCGGGAAAGGTGACGAGCTTGAAGGCACCCACGCGCAGTCCGCAGACTTCGGCATCAAGGGTGGCACTGTTCGAAGCCTGAGTGTCAGCGAGGTGTTTTTTGAGCAAGGCGAGGTTCGCATTCAGTCGAGTGAGCTTTTCCATGATGGCGAGATTGCCGAGGTAGGTATCGACGAGGGCTTTGTTGTCGGCGTCGAGCTGCTGGATGGGCTTGGCGTTGTCGAGATAGCCCTGCGCGTAGTGCGAGGGCATGTCGGGGAAAAGTTTGTGCTGCATGAGCAGCGGCAGGAAGGTCTTGAAGTTGATGTTCGTGGGCTTCAGGGCCGCCACGAGCGCCTTTTCCTCCGTTTCGATGTTTTCGATGCGTTTTTCGAAATCGGCGGCGCGGGGCAGTTGGAGCACTTCGCGGCTGATTTTGAGTGTGGCGTCGTTTTGCGGCTCAAATCGACGAATCGCGGCCAAAACGCTCGCGCCGAGCATCGTGCCGAGTGGCTCGGCATCGGCGGGGCGGCTCACTTCTTTGTAATGCACTGGATTGATGTCGCCGCCGCAGCCCTGGACGAAGAACGCCATCGCGCCGGTGGCCTCTTCGATCACTTTGGACGCAAAACCGGGGTAGTCAGCCGAGTTGCCCTTGCTCGGCGGGTTCATGATCGGATGGCAGGCGAATTGATACACCACCGCGAGCGGCGTGCCGTCCGCGCGGTCGAGCCTCAGCAGGCCGATCTGTGGATCAATCGGCCCGGTGCTGACCACGTCTTCATCTCGCGGCATCGAGTAAGCGCGGCGCATGTCCGTCTGCGTGCCGTCTTTGAGAAACATGCGGCGATTCTCGCTGATGCGGCTCTCGCTGCCGACTCCGGCGCTCACTTGTACCGGCACGAGGTTCTTCGCTGCCTCTCTAATGGCCTGCACGACCAGTTGCTGCAAATCCGTGCGCACGATGCCGTGGCAGTGGCTGGCATTGATGATGACCTCGTCGGCGAGATCGCCGAGTTCCTGCCGCACACTCGCGAGAAAGCCGTTTCCGATGCGTCCGATGCCGCCAATCGCCACCGCATCCACCGTGACGAGCACTGCAGTGGTCTCGCCGCTCTTCAAAACGAGCGCCTTGGCAAAGCACGGATCATTCACCGGCACCGCGCGGTCGGTGATGTCCACCTTGGCGATCCCGGCAAGGATTTCGGCGTGAAGGGGTAGTGAGAAGAGAAATAGAGTGAACCAACGCATGAGCTTTTAAACGTCTCGTGCGTGGCTTTTTCACTCCTCATAGAGATCATCCAGATCGTGCCAATGCTCGGTGGGCGGCGGTGGTGTGCGGTGGGTGATCTTGGTGCGGGCGAAGTAGCGGGTGTGCAGGGAGGCGCGGCGGGTGTTCGGGAATCGCGACAGGCGCGGCTCCAGTTCCTCCCGCAGTGGCGTGGGGGACCGTGCGGAGGTCCATTTGCATTCGCCGAGGTCGGTCACGCCGTCTTTGCGCATGCCGACGATGTCGATTTGCGTGTCCTTGTCCCAATACTCGCCGACTTCGAAGGCGGCGGTGAGGCCTTCGCGTGCATAGAGCGCGGGCAGTGCCTCGCGGCAAAACTGCTCGAAGCAAAAACCGAAGTAGGAGTCGAGCCCGGGACTGATGAGCCGGTCCATCGCAGCCGAGGGGCCGAGCCTGGCGATGAGGCTGGTCTGCGGAAACACAAAACGAAACCAAAAACGCAGCAGCGGGTCATCCAGCACATAGCGGCCGAGCCGCACCTGCGCCGCCGCACCAGTGAGCGGGTGCTTTTTCCGCACATAGCCCAGCTCGATGAGGGTGGTGAGGTAGAAGTGCAAAGCGCGGTCGCCGATGCCGCTGGCGGCGGAGATGGCGCTGTTCGTGCCATGCCCCTCGGCGAGCGCCATGAGGATGGAGTGATAGTTCACCAGTTCACGCAGTTCCTCGCGGAGCAGGAAGTCCGCCTCACGGCGCAGCAGTCCGGTCTCGGTGAGGAAATTATCCGCGATGTTTTGCTCGACGGAGCGGCCTGCGGAAAAGCTCTTCAAATAGAACGGCAGTCCGCCGCAGATGAAATACGTCCGCGCCTGCTCGACGCGTGACCAGCTAGGATGAAACAGCGCCGCCTCCCGGTGATCGAAAGGCCGCAGCAGGATCTGCGCGGTGCGGCGGCCAAAGAGAGGGCTCTTTTTCCCCAGCACCTCCCGCTCCATGAAGCCGAGGTAGGAGCCGCAAAGGATGAGCATGATGCCACCCTTTCGCCAGCGGCGGTCCCATGCCTCCTGGATGACGGACGGCAGCTCCGGGCTGACCTCGCACATCCACTGAAATTCATCGAGAGCGAGGATGAGCTTTTCGGGGCCTTTCCATCGCTCCTCGATCAGCTTGAAGGCCCTTGCCCAGCCATCCACCTGTACTTCGGCCAGCAGCGGCTCGCCAAGGCACTCCGCCGCGTCCCGCATGAACTCACGGAGCTGCAGGTCCGGCGGTGCCTGCTTGCCAACATAATAAATGCCGCGCTTCTGGCTGATAAAGTGGCGGATGAGCTCGCTCTTCCCGACCCTGCGGCGCCCATAGACGGGGATGAAAGCTCCGGCGGCGTCTTTCCATGCCCGTTCGAGTGTGCGCAGCTCATTGCTGCGTCCGAAAAAGGGCTCGTCGATGCTGGGCGTCGGCATGGCACAATACAACTTGTCTTATCAATACTTGTCAAGTCACGACTTGATTACATACAGACTCTACGCAGGAGACGTGGCTGTAAAAGAGGCCGAAATAGCCACATCAACGGCTCAACGTCCACGCCACAGCGTTCACAAGCAGCGTGCGTACATCGGCGATTTCCATGTCCTCAGGAGCTCCGAGACTGGTGTAGAAGATGCGGGTTTTCTTTGGGCCGTAGGCGCGGGTCCAGGCGACAGGCATGGGCGGGCTGGTGTCCGTTTTGGCGGTGCCGATGAGCAGCTGGGTGACATCAGCGGCGAGCGGGAGCACTTTGTAGAGCGATTGGGCGCCGAGGATGTTCGCGGGAGTCACACCGGCGAGCAGCGGGCTGTTTTCAGCTCCAGGGGCGATGCGGACGGTGTACGGCAGGCCTTTGGTTTCGTAACCAGTATTCGTTGCGCCGAGGACTTCATCAGTAAACTCAGGCCATGGCACGAGGCTGGGATCGACGACTTCTTTGGGCTTTGGGATGAAGGCGTGATTCGCGGTGCGGATGCCGAGCAGCGGCTTTCCAGCGGCGAGATGGGCGCGGATGGCGGCCATTTGATCCTTCGGCGGAAAACGGCGGCGTGAGAAGAGCACGAGCAGGTCGGCGTCTTTCAACGCCTCGACGAGTCCGGCAAAGTGATGCGGCTGCGGCTTGTCGCCGTCGATGATCGTGACGTGGTGACCGAGCGGCCGGAGCTGCTTCTCGGCGAAATCACGCATCGTGCGCGGTGCCTCGTAGTTGTTCGGGTCCTCGACGACCATGATGACGATGTTCGAGGCCGAAGCAGCGCTGATAAGTACGATGAAGAAGGCGATGAGGAGGTGCTTCATGGGGTGGAATGTTGCATGACCCAATCCCAGCGGTCGCTGGCTTGCTTGAGCTGCGGTTCGAGGTCGGTGGTGGTGAGAAAACGCTGCTCGATGAGCTTTTGCACGGCGGCTTTGACTTGGTCGAGGTAGGCGTCTTTGGAGGCGTAGCGATCTTCAAGAGACGGACGCGGATCGTTGGCGTTTTGGGTCTTCGCAAAGGGCACCCAGGCACCGCGTAGGAGGTAAAACTCATGCGGCGAGCCAAACGCTGCCGGACGAAATACCCAGCCGGTGGCGGTGCCGAGCGGCACTGCGACATCGGGCATGCGGATGCCGCCGAGGTCATTGCCATCGGTATCGACTTGGGGCACGAGCAGCGGCAGCTCGGTGCCTTCGCCAGCACGGCCGGAAAGCTGCGGATTGCGCACGCGACCTCCGGCTTTCACGGCATTCGGGGAAGCCATGCCGGGCACTTTGGGCCAGCGAACCTCCGCCACGGGCACGAGTGTGCCATCGCTGAGCTTTGGATGCACGCTGGGCGGCGGCGTGAGGCCTTCCGTGACCCAGCGATGCATGGCGAAGCGAAGCGCGAGGATGGCGGGAGATGTGTTCACCGGGTTCGCCAGCGGTGAGCCTTTGACTTGCGAGGTCGGTGGAAACGGTGCGGCACCATGCGAGGTGCTGGCGAAGAAATACGAGCGCACATTATCCGGCAGCGCGATGTCTTGTTTGCCATCCGGCGTGGTGTGCGTGAGCGCACCGACACGCCCCGCGCCCCAGTATTCGGCGGCCATGTTGGTGTAGAAGATCTTCGGCGCATGCTTCACGCGTGAATTGGCGAGGATGCCTTCGCTTTGACCACTCACCGGGTCTTTTTGCGCCGTGTCGGCAAAGGGATACGAGGCCGTGTAGTAACCGGAAATGGCTCGTGGCGTGGACCAGCGCTGATTCAGCACGAGGCGACCCGCTCCCGCGACGTGCGACAGGATGCCATCGAGCGCCAGGCGGTCCTGCTCATCGGTGTTGAAGCCGAGATAGACAAAGTCGCGCAAGAAGCGGCCGCACTGCGAGGCTCCGAAAGCGTAGGCGTGCTTCACCTTCACGGGCGAGGCCGGATCATGCTTCAACCACGCGACGGCATCGCGAATGGCCGCGTAGCCGAGTCCCGCGACGGACGGCGCTTCGGCGAGATAAAACACCTCATAAGTCTTTCCTGGCTCAAAACCGCCTTTGAGTCGAAGACGGCCGTTTTCGAGGTTCCACTGCGTTCGCGGCACTTCCTGGCCACCGGGGAAGGCAGCGCGATTTCGCACGATGAGACGGCTTTCATCTCCCGTGATGTCCACGGGCGGATAATCCGTCAAATCGGTGATCGGTTGCTCATCGAGCTTTTTGTCCGGCGTGAAGACTGCGCTCACCACACCGCGAATTGGGCTGCCGTCCTTGTTTTGAGCCCGTGGCACTTCCAGGCGCAGTTTATCGGCTGCCACATCGAACTCCCAGCCGACATTCAGCATGGTGAAGCCCTGCTCCATCATGGAAGTCGGCAGGCTTGCCTTTCCACCGCGATTCGGAATCTCCATCCACGCTGCACCATTGCCGCGGGCGTCATCCTTCGGCTTCCACAGCCTTAGATCGGCCACAAAGTTGACTTTGCCCGCCGCATTCACCGGCGCGAGATCCACATCGGCGATGATGGCATTTTGCGCCCGCTTCGGGTCGATCTCGAAGTGTAGTTTGCCGGTGAGCTGCTCGTAGCCTGCTTTGCCGATGTCCGAGCGATCCGTGATCTCCACCCGCACGACGGCGGCTTGGATCGTGAAAGGCAAGAAGAAGATGATTCGGGAGAAAAAAGAGATCATGGGTCAGTTTGCACACGTTGAAGCATCTCAACTGCCCTCGCCGTGATCTTCACGGAGGCTTCGCGTTCGACACGATTGGTGCCGAGCCAGGTTTCGTAGCCACCGAGGTCGTGATGTTTCGGCGTGGGTAGGTAGCCTTGGCTGCCGTTGGCGAGTTCGATGGTGAAGGTGTCTTTGAAGGGACTACGGGCTTTGATTTCGAGTCCGATCTCCGTGAAGACCTCAAAAGGAATCGCTGCGATGCCTAGATCGCCGATGCGGAAGGCTTGGATGACGGCTTGAATGGTGTCCGGCTTCGCGTCGCGGGCGGCGAGCGTGCGCTCTGCATAGGGCTGCTCCAGGCGATGCGCAGGCGTGGCGTCTTTCGGTTTGGCGAGCACAGCTTCAGCCCATGCGATCATCTCCGGTGGCGGACGACGCACGCCAAGCTCCAAATCGCTCACCGCGGCTTTCAGCGGCACCCAGTCTTGATGTTTGAGCGTCTCGCGCACACGCAGCACCTCCTGCGCGAGGTCACCGGCGACGAGTTTGATTTTCTCGTAGGGTTCGCGTTTCACGCTCGGGGTCTTGCCGCTGTAGTCGTTGTTGTTCACGTCGCCACAGGGACCATTCGCCAGAATGCCGACACAGGGTGCACCAGACTTTTCTTCGATGCGGCGGCAGAATTCGCCGAAGTAATCCGCAGAGAGATCTTCTTTGTTCACGCCGCCGACATAGTGCAGCCAGTAGTTGGCCATCAGCGCGATCTGGCGCCCGTCGGTGGCCTGCACGGACAAACAATATACCACCGGATTCGTCGGCCCGGCAGGTCCGGCGAGTCGTGGCCGCAGCAGGCTGCTCGGATTCATCACCGCACGATCTTTGCCGCCGAAGGGGTTGTCATTCGTGACGCCTTCCTTGAGCAGCCAGCGGCGGTTGAAGACATGCTGTGGCACTTTGCCAGAACCCCACGCGATGCGGGCAGGCTCCAGGTTGTTCAGCGCACGTCGCACACCATCCACCACGCGGGAGATGATGAAACTGCGGTAGTCGAGCGAGGGATCTTTGTTCGTGATGGCCGACACACTGGAGTGCGTGTGCGTGCCGGAGAACATCATGTTTGCCGCCGGGATACCCGTGGTGACTTCGAGCTTCTTCTTGGCTTCGTCCCAAACATCACGCCCGAGTGAAATCGTGTCCGCCACGGCAAAGGCGAGCTTTGTGGTGCCATCATCGATCACTAGGCAGCGCACATGCAGCTCATCATGCACATGCTTCGCGATGGGACGCGGCGCGAAGTTTCCCACGATTTCCATGCCCAGCGGCGGCGTGATATTGCTAGTGGCAGCACCGGCTTTGAAGACGGGCTGAGCCTGCACCGTGAGAAGCAGCGGCAAGGTGAAAATGGCAGCGAGGAAGGATTTCATGCGGGCTGAGCTAACGCCACCGCCGCACCATCTTCATCATAAGCGACGGCCAGATTCTTACCAACGGCTCACTTCACCACGCCGAGCTTGTTCTAACCAAAAAGAAAACCCCGTCCTCATAGCTGATAACGGGGTCTTTGGATTAGCTGCTAGGTGGACCTACTGCGGCGGGACGCGGAAGAGCTTGCCGGTGTAGGGGCATTTCACTTCCATGCCCACAGGAAGGCCGGTGACATCCACGAGCTGATGTTTAGCGGCATACGGGCTGTTCACAAAGCCTGGGCGTCCACCGATCGGAGCACCGTAGGGAAGCTCAGGTGTGCTGGGAGCAGCTTCGACTTTCGGCTGAGTGGGCGCGGGAGACGGATTGATCGGAGCGGGCTTGGTGAGAGCAGCAACGTTACTATTC
>JBEIGR010000234.1:0-7776 GCA_040381795.1 Verrucomicrobiaceae bacterium
GGAGCGGGTGAGCCTTGCGGCGAGCCAGCCGTGTGTGCCGACACAAAAGAGGTGATGGTCGTAAGGGATGCTTTCGGCCTCGGCGAGATCCTTCAGCCAGGCTTGGCGGCTGAGGCATTCACCGATTCCCTCAATATACATTCCCTGCTTGAAGGCCACCAGAGAGGTGGTGGAAAGGCCTATATCCTCTAGGTGATCTGCGGCTAGAGGATGTTTGCCAAACAAAGCCACGGCTGCGCTTTCAGGCGCTGGCTCGGCGAGGAAAGGAGCAGGCGAAGGCTTCATGGCGAAGGGTTTACTTGGTTAAAAAGGACTTGATGTCGGGCCACATGCCTTCGGGGAGGCTGGGGTTGGAGCGGAGCATGAAGACTTTTCCGGAGCCGCGGATGGGGAAGCTATTCTTCCGGCTGCTGGCGAGCTCCCGCAGCAGCGGCCAGTTCCCCGAAGCACTTTCATAGCTATAGCTGACCGGGTTGGCCGGCGGCGGCATGGTTTTGATTAGCACAATACGCACCCCGCCGAGGCCTTTCTCATAAGGAATAGTCTTCGATTCACCATTGGGCGCGGCATCGACTTTTTTACTTCCGGCGACCTCGACCGTGATTTTGGTCCAGCCATCCTTGATGTTTTCCATGACGCTTGTCTTGGGCACGGTTGCTCCAAAGCCCGGCGGCAGGGTGGGATCGGCAGTTTCGGTTTGCTTCTGGCTGGTGTTAGGCGGCTCGATGGCATCAATTTCGATGGTGAGACCGTTGTTCAGGGCCGTTTTGATGGCGCTGACGATTTCGAGCTTTTTGAAGATGTCCTCCACCGGCCCGCGTTCGGGGCATTGATAGAGGGGAGCGCTGAACTGGGTGAGCGCCTCGGCGTCCTTTTCGATACGGGCGAGGCGCTTGCAGGCATCCTCAAATTCGAATGGGGTGGCATAACTTACGCTATGCTGCACGAGTGGAAAGCGAAGGGTCTGCACGAGCAGGGTGCGCAGTTCCTGATCGTAGTTTTTGAAGAATTCAGAGATGAGCGGGGCGCCGCGGAATTTTTTCAGATATTCGCAAATGTGGTCCCGCATGGCGTCTTCAGGGTTGGCAGGCTTGTCCTTGCTGGCATCAGCGGGTGGGGGAGGAACAGTGGAAGAAGACGCTGTTTTGATGCGCTCAGCGGCGTCCGGAAGCTTTTCGCTGAGTTTGCCGACAGCATCCCCCAAAGTGAATCCGATGGCTTGGCTCGTTAGCCCTGAAAACGCTTCTTTGTAGGCACCATATCGTTTGCTGGCTGCCGCCCAGCGGGCCTCGGTATCGGCGTTGGCGCTTGCCGGGCCGGTGGAGCCAGTCTTGGATTGGCGGGCCAGGCCGGCGGCATATTCGAGATTTTCGGGCACATCCGGCAAGGCCTCGGTGACCTCGGCGAGGATGGCGGCGGTGCTGGAGACGACTTCCATGCCGAGCCGGCTTTGCTTTTTGCCTGCGGAGGATTCCTCCGAGATGCGCTGGTATTCGAAGAGGGCCTGCTGGAAAGGCACGAGTCCTTCACTGTTCACCGTTTCTCTGGGACCCGCTGGCTTGGTTTCAACCATTTGGAGGAGGTTCTTCTCGGCCCTTTCGACATATTCGAGGGCGCTTTGGAGCCGTTCGGCGGCTTCGCGGCCCTTGGCGTCGTTGCTGGCGGCCTCGGCCCGCGTTTTGCCAAAAATTAAATCGGCTCCCTGGCGGAGGGCGGATTCGGCGCGGCCTTCGGGATCACTCATCCACTGGCGGGTGGCGAGAAGGACCTGCGGGCCATAGACCTGCTGGGCACGGTAGGCGAGGTCTTTGGAGAGGCGGTCTATCTGATGCTTTTCGGCGGGGGCAGCGGCTGCCCTGGCGGTGGTGGGCGCGTTGGGCGGCAGGCCCCCCGGAGGAGCGGGATCGGTGACATAAAGCAGCAAATCCATAAACCAGGCCTGCCACTGCGCCTCGGAAGGTGTTTTCTTGGAGCGGGTATCCAGCCAGCCTTCGAGTTCCACCAGTCTGCGATAGGCGGAGGCAAGCCGCTGCTGGGTGTCTGGATTCGTGGTGTTTCCCGGTGCCACATCCCACAGGATACGCTCACGAGCCGCATCGAGCACGGGCTTCATCACACTGCCTTCAAAGAGGGTGAGGTAGCCCTGGCGGCGACGTTCAAGAAAATCTTGCCACTCGGGGATCGGATAAAAAACCCAGGAGAGGCTGATTTTGGCGTTCAGACGGTCATGAATTTCTCCGAGTTGTTCAATGGGGGCATTGGTGGCGGCGGCCGATTTTCCGGCGGTCGGTGTGCCGCTGGGGACATGCCAGGATGGCCGTTCGGGAATTTGGTCGGACCAAGAGGCGCTGCGGCCGATCACGCGGAGGAAGGTGCCGTTTTGCCAGGTGGCATTGGCGGAGGCCCACATGGTCTGCTCATCTTCGAGCTGTTCCTCAATCCGGTCCTTCACCAGCCAGGCGAAGCCGAGGCAGAGCAGGAGAATGGCGATGGTGGCTCCGTAGAAGGTGGTGAGGCGCTTCCGAAGGTGGGCACCGACATCGAAAAGCCGGGTGACGAGGCCTTTTTCCGGGAAAATCTTTTCGAGGAAGAAGTCTCGCAGGAAGGCGGACTTTTCACGGGCGAAGATGCCGCCCGGTGGGAGTTGTTGAAGGGGGAGGCCGAGGGTTTTGGCGAGGTCCGCATCGAGTTGTGCGCCTTCTCGGAGGGCGGTGGTGAAAAAGAGGCCGCGGAAGAAGGGCGGCTTCTTGGCCCAAGCACCGGTTTGGAAGATCACATCAAGGTAAAGCTTCAGTCGAGGGGCGAGGTTTCTGAGGACGCCGGGGAAGTTGTAAGCGGCATCCACTTCGTCCGCACGGCGTGAACCGGGGCTGCGGTCCAAGGGCTCGGGATTCTGAAGGAGGGCGAGGCTGCGGGTTTGCAGCCGTCTTGAGATGGTATCGATGGCGTTGTAAATGGATTCGGAGGAAAAGGCCTCGCCGAGCGGCTCTGGATTCGCCCAGCCCATCATCTGGCGCTCGAATTTGGACTGGCCCTCCATGTCGAAGAACTCGCGGAAGCCGGGCAGCCTGTCACTCTTGCTGACCATCAAGTAGATGGGGAAACGTACATCGAGGACTTTTTGGATCATCGCTAGCTGGGTGGCGATGACGCGGGCTTTTTGCTCGGCGGCGTGAGGCGGATCGGAGAGCAGGCTATCCGTCGGGATGGTGAGGATCATGCCGTTGAGCGGGCAGGCGGCGCGGTAGGTCCTCAGCAGCTTGAGGAATTCCTCGAAGCGGGCGGCGGCCTCCGGCTGCATGAGCATGGCTCCGGCGGTGTCGAGAATGATGGCCTGGTTGGTGAACCACCAGTGCATGGAGTAGGTGCCGCCCGTGCCTTGCAGCTTGTCCTGGAGCATGTCCGGGAAGCGCAGCTCGCTGCGGCGGATGGCTTCCGTTTTACCGCTGCCCGGCTCGCCGACGATGACATACCAAGGCATGGAATAGATGTCCTTGCCATATTCCTGAAAGGTCTGGATGCCTTTGAGGAAGGTGGATCTTAGTTCATCGAGCCGGGCAATATCTGCTGGTGAGGAAACCGCATCATCCCAGCCAGAGGAGGAACCGCGTAGAGCGCTCTCAAAGCCCTCGCCCTGCTCTTGTTCGGCCTTTTTGGCCTTGCGTGCTCGCAGGCCCATGGCCGCTAAGCCGATGGCGGTCATCACCGCAATGGCCACGGTGGACCACAGATCACCAGCTCCATACCATTTGTCCCCGATGAAGTAGGCCAGCCCGGTGACTGAGCCGGACATGAGGATGAAGTAAAAGGAAGTCAGCGGTGATGGCAGGGCATTTTGCACCCAGCCGGAGGCATGGCCGGAAGTATAAACCTCCATCTGCGGCCGGGACGGCTTGGGCATCTTGGATTTCCGCATGGTCGTGAAGGAGCGCTTGAGGGTTTGCTACGGCGTGGAAAAAGGGGAGCCTTGGTGAGATTCGTTGATCTCACGAAGGTGCTGCTGGTTTTCGAGATTCTGCACCAGAATGCGTGCCAGCACGGCATAGAGCGGGAAGCCCGCCAGCAGCAGGCAGCAGACGCCGGCAAGCAGGAGGCTTTTTTTCAACTCGGGAGGGCGCACGAAGTCCCTTGTATCGGTGTACTGGTAGGACTGGGGCATCAGCCTTTCGATGCTGTCTTCCGCCAGCCAGGGGCGGATGCTCGGGATGATTTGGCGCATGTAGGCGTGCAGCCGTTCCAGCTCGTTGAAGAAGCAGCCCTGGAAGCCCAGGCCGATGCATACATAATAAACCAGCAGCCTCTCTGCCCCGGCCTTCGAGGGCGGCAGCTTGAGCTCTTTATCGAGGTGATTGATGAAGAAGGCCTCATCGCCCGCGAGGCCGTCTTTGGCAAAGCCGAGACGCTCGGTGTGCCAGCGTTTGGCAAAGGCGAGCTTCGGATTTTGGCTGATCATGTCGTCAATGAAGTAATTCACCGGCGTCTTCATCTGACGCACATGATCCATCAGGTAAGGGTCTTCCTCGGCTTTCTTGTCAATGGCAGCGAGCAGTGCCGTGATCTTGCCGCGAACATCTCCATAGGAAAGCGGCGCTCCAGCCCGTGCCCAGCGGTTGACTTGGCAGAGGTATTGGAACAGCGGATCGTAGAGATGGAGGGCTTTCATGGCGGCGGCGATCAGTGTTCTCCAGGAATCGTGGCGTAAAGAGCGATGCGGAAACGGTTCAAGTCAGGTGCGTCAAAATGGACGATCCCCTGGGGTTCCTTGATGAAGTGCTCCCAGATGCGACCGCTCTCGTCCGCCACGACACGGAAGAAGTATTGCTTGGCTTTGACGGGCAGTTCCAAAGGCGGCGTGCGTTCCTCCCTCAGCACAAGGCCGCGTAAAGCCCGGAGCCCGTAGCTCACGGGGATGAGTTTGAAGTTATCCCGGTCCTCTGCCAGACGGACGAGCGCTGTGGGGTCCATGGGGGTCTCGACGGAGAGGTAGAAGCCGGTGGCGTTTTGGAAGAAGGCCGACTCGATGTCCCCCACGAAGACATTTTCATCCAGATGAAACTCGATCTTACGGTAACGCGGCTTCGTCAGCGTGCCCAGGAAGGCCCGGATCTTCGTATCCAGGTCCGCAAAAGGTGGATACGGATCATCGTGATCATAGGGCAGCGGATCTTCGAGCACCTTGCCTGGGTAGAGAGCCGTCAGTTCAGCCAGCAGATCCCGCAGGGCCAGATAGATGTCGAAAAGCGGCACCCGGCCCGCGCACCCGGCTACATACGGAGAGTCATCAATGAGCGAAGGCAGCAGGGCGGCCGAGCGGGCTAGGCAACGCAGGCGGCCCAGATGCTCGAATTGTGAGCCTTGGAGCTGCCGCAGATCCAACGACGAGCCGGCGAGGTTTTTGGCGATCTGGTCCCGCGTGGCGCACACCTGGCTGGAGAGATCACGCACGAGCTGGAAGATCACCGGAGCACTGGAAAGCAGCAACGAGGGTGGCACGAAAAAGGGATCGGTTCGGGGCAGCCCCGCCGCCTCATCCGTGACCTGTCTCACCACCTTTACCAACGGCAGAAATTGAATGTCAGCCCGGTCCTCATCTTCATACATCAGCATGCCGTTGAGCTTGCGAGTCTGCACCGGCTGGGGGTTTTCACCGGAATTCTCATCAGGCAGCTCGGTCTCGTCCACTTGGTAAACGAGTTTCTGCCTCAGACCTGGACGTGATTTCGTGGCATCAATCGTGTTGGCCGCCTTGGGATGCCAGAGCGGCAGCCCGAGGCCGACCACAAAGCCGGAGGGCCGCTCACGGAAGGCCTCGCGAATGTCCAGCGTGGGAAGGACAGCATCCTGCGGGAAGCGGAAGATGGTGCCGTCTGGCATGGCGATGTGCAGTTTGTCGAAACGGATGCGCTGGTCGGCGAGGTCATCGCGAGCCAGGCGGGCCTCGATCACACCATAGGAGAAGGGCAGGGAATAGCGCCGCTCGGACCAGATGCCGGTGAGCAGATTTCTCTGCATTCGTTGCAGATGCTGAGGCTGGAGGAACAAGCCTTCGTGCCAGTGGATTTGAGACATGAGAAGATGGGGAAAAGGGTGGAAGGTGAGGGGTGACTAGCCCCGGTGAGTGGCATGGAAAAAAACCTCCGCCGCCTCGACGATCCGCTTGAGTAGGAGATCCTCGATTTCGCTCGGTGTGAGGGCATCGCTCAACTGCTTGTAGCGGTTCCAGAGATCCTCGGCGGAGGGTGCCTTGCCGCCCCGGGCCTGGCGCAGCTCCTGATGAATTTTGTCCGGGTCTAGGTGGCGATAAAAGTCCTGCGCAAACCGCTGGCTCCCCTGTCCTAGGCCGCTCAAAATGGCAATCAAGAGCCTAGCTGCCGCCATCTGGTCCTTGAGCGCCGGAGCCAGCTCGCTGTGGCTGGGGCCAGAATGCAGATACTCACGCAGATTCTCCATCAAATGCCGCCGCGAAGGTGCAGAGGGACCGATGCGTTTGTTTTTTGCGAGGCTTTGCCAGGCGCTCCACACCGTAGCCAGCATGTCCCCCATGCCCTGGGCATGGCCTGCGAGGTCGGAAAGCAGGCTGAGCATCTCCACCAGTCTGAGCGGGCCGTTGAAACGCCCGTCCGCCATCCTCATCTGGGTGCGCAGGATTTCCATTTTCAGCTCAGCCTCATCTTCCGAACTAGCGGCCAAGGCGACAAACCTCTCCACCTCGGATTGCTGCTGGGAGACCTTCGTGGTGGCTTTCACCGCCACCAATCCCCCTTCAGCCAGCTCTTCGAGGACCACCTCACGGGTGCTTTCGGACATGTCCGCCCACTTTTCCGCCAGAATGCGGGCCAGACGGATCGGATGCACGTCTTCCGGCGACTCGCCAGGGACGAGGTCCGTCGTCGGCGGAGGTGGGAGCGGTCGTTTGAGTGCCATGAGGAGCGTGAAACGGTTCAGCGCAGACCATGGCGCTTGTTAAAGTCCTCTTTGAACTTATCGGCCACATTTTCTAGGAGGCCGCTGATCTCGATCGTGCCTGCATAGACCTCCACCACGCGGTTGTCCTCCGCGTTTTCGGAAATCAAGTCCGTCGGGCCGTAGTCACCGCAAAGATCCGCCCGCCTGCCGGTTTGCTTTTTGAGGAGCAGATCGACCTCGCGTGCCCGCAGCTTGCTCAGCTTGATGTTGTGGGAGAGTTTTCCGCTTTTGTCCGCATAGCCGACGATGAGGATCTGGCAGTCCTCGTCTTCGAGCAGTTTCTTCAGGGCAGGCTCTTCGAGGCTATCCACCAGCTTTTCCTTCTCAAATCGCGAAATCTCCGAGCTGTTGCTCTTGAAATGCACCGTGCCGATCAGGCGGGCCTCCTTCAATGTAGTCACCACCATCCTCAGCTGAGTCTTCTCTTCATCGGTAAAGTGGCTGTTGGCCTTTTCGATGCGCTCCAGCAAAAAGCCGCGCATTTTTTCATCGGCCTTGGGATCTGGCTCGGGAGGGGGCGGCGGTGGCTGGATCATCACTTGCGCATCTTTGGCAGATGTAACCGGGGCCACTCCATCGCCGACAGACTTCTTGGCCGTATCATCGGTCTTCACCAAAGGTATGACCGGATCTGCCTGTGTTACTGGTGGAGGCGGGGGAGGAGGAGGGATGGCTCCCACCACCAGCTCGAACGTCTGGCTCTCTGTTTCACCGGAAACCTTCGTAGCTACGAACAAGGCACGGAAGGTGCCAGGGTTTTGTGGCATGCCCGAAAGCTGCCAGCTTGTTTCCGTATTGGGCACCCGTGCC
>JBEIGR010000235.1:0-7776 GCA_040381795.1 Verrucomicrobiaceae bacterium
ACCACCCGCCATCTCCGTTTTGATGCCCGTGCGTGATGCCGCCGCCACGCTGGAGGCGGCGGTGCGCAGCGTGCAGGCGCAAACGTGGACGGATTGGGAACTCGTCATCGTGGATGATGGCTCGCGGGATGCCACGCCTGCCCTGCTTGCATATCTGGCCGCTCAGGATGCACGCCTCGTCGCTTTACAGCAGCCGCCCACAGGCATCGCGGCGGCCCTTCAACATGGCGGCGAGGCCTGCCGAGGAGACTTCATCGCTCGCATGGATGCGGATGATGTGATGGCCCCGCGTCGGCTGGAGCTCCAACACGCCTTTTTGCAGGCGCAGCCGTCCATCGGCCTCGTTTCCTGCCTCGTGAGTTTTGGCGGGGATGGCGCGGGCTATGCGGCGCATGTCGATTGGATCAATGCGCTGCGCACGACGGAGTCGATGGCGCTGCGTCGCTTCGTCGAGGCACCGGTGGCGCATCCGAGCGTGATGTTTCGTCGTCGCCTGCTCGCTGAGTACGGCGGCTATCGAGAAGGTGATTTCCCCGAGGACTACGAGCTGTGGCTACGCTGGCTGGAGGCTGGCGTGCCGTTTGGCAAGGTGGAGCAGGAGCTTCTCACTTGGAATGATCCTCCGCAGCGTCTCTCACGCACCGATCCGCGTTACTCGGTGGATTCGTTTTATGCCATGAAGCTCGCTTACCTCCGCCGCTGGCTTGCAGCACATGCCGGTGGCCGTGAAATCTGGCTGTGGGGAGCAGGCAGGATCACGCGGCGGCGCTTTGATCCCATCGCCGATCTCCTCATCGGCTTCATCGATGTGGATGAATCCAAACGCGGCCAACGTCGCGATGGTCGCGAGGTGCGGCTGGCCGATGAACTGCCTTCTCGCGATCAAAGCCTCATCCTCGGCGGCGTGGCCAATCGCGGTGCCCGCAAAGCCATCGCCAAGCATCTCATCAGCCAGGGCTGGGTGGAAGGCGTGGATTTTTTGCTCGTGGCCTGAGGAGAGGAGCTTCATCGTTCATCTCACCGCAGCCAAGGCTTGCCAGCCACAAAGAATCTTGCAGGTTCCAACCGATAAACTCCCCCCACGCTCGCCTTCCAGAAGGACAGCACACGCCTCATCACCATCATGATTCAGGGTCGCGGCGATGTGCCCACCATCCCAGGTGTCAAAGCCGATCACCACAACCTCTCGCACCATGGTCAGGACCCCGCAAAAATCGCGCATCTTCGTTTGATCGAAACCGCGCAGCTTGCAGCGCTCGGCACGTTGATGAGGAAGCTCAAAGCGAAGCAAGAAGGCTCCAAATCACTGCTCGGCAGCACCGACGTGCTCTACGGCAGCAACCTCGGTAACACCAACTCGCACGACTGGCACAACCTGCCGCTCCTCCTCGCTGGCGGCGGCTTCAAGCATGGCAAGCACCACACCGGCGCCGCGAAAAACAACACGCCAATGGGCAATCTTTTCGTCCGCCTCATGCAAAACATGGGCATCGAAGCCGATACCTTCGGCAGCAGCACCGGCGTCCTGGCGATTTGAGCGAAATCACGCCCTCGCTGCCGTAATCAGCCAAGAAGCCTTCCTTGCTCGAGCCACCGTGCGCCTATGAAGCGCATCCCCATCATCGATTCCCACACCGGCGGCGAGCCCACCCGCGTGGTCTTGAGCGGTGTGACCGCCGATGAACTCGAAACTTATCGCCGCGCCATCATCTGCGAGCCGCGCGGACATGAAGTGATCGTCGGCGCTTTGCTCGTGGAGCCGAAAGACGCCTCGTGTGCCACTGGCGTCATCTTCTTCAACAACGTCGGCCTACTCGGCATGTGTGGACACGGCATGATCGGTCTGATCGCCACGCTGAAGCATCTCGGACGCATCACTGCTGGCGAGCATCGAGTGGAGACACCGGTGGGCATCGTCATAGCCACGCTGCATGACGATGACCGCGTGAGTATTCGCAATGTGCCGTCGTATCGCCAGACGAAGGGCGTGAAGGCCGACGAAGTGACGGGAGATGTCGCGTGGGGCGGAAACTGGTTCTTTCTCGTTGCGGATCATGGACTCGAGCTCACGCTGAAGAACGTCCCGCAGCTCACGCAGGCCAGTTTGGCCATGCGCGAGGCCGTGCGGGCCGCTGGTTACCCGGAGGTCGATCACGTCGAGCTTTTTGGTCCGCCACACGATGCTGCGAATCACAGCCGGAACTTCGTTTTGTGTCCCGGCGGTGAATACGATCGCTCCCCCTGCGGCACGGGAACGAGCGCGAAGCTCGCATGCCTAGCTGCAGACGGAAAACTCGCTGCTGGTGAAGCGTGGCGGCAGGAAAGCATCCTCGGCAGTGTGTTTGAAGGTAGCTATGAAGCTGGTGAAAACGCCATCATCCCGACGATCACGGGACAGGCATTCATTACAGCGGAGACCACTCTGATTCTTGATTTCGCTGATCCGTTTCGGTTCGGGATCGGGACTACCACAGAGATCACGGAGGAGCACAGAGGATGAGTGAGGATTGCAATGCTCTGTGTCTCTCCGTGCCCTCTGTGGTAGCTGCCTCAGTTCGCCAGTCTTGTGATGCCGTCTTTGAGTCGAGTGACGTTGAAGTTCAGCAGCAGTCCGACCTTCTTGCCGCTCAGCTTCAGATACGAGATCAACGGCGCTTCATGGAGGGGAATCACCTTCTCAACAGCCTTCAACTCAATGATGACGGCATCTTCAACAAGAATGTCGATTCGGTAGCCGACATCCAGTTTCACCTCATCGTAGATGATAGACAGACCCACTTGGCTAAACGCTTTGAGGCCGCGCTTGCGAGGCCCATAAACCAAACACGCCTCATAAGCCGACTCCAGCAGCCCAGGTCCAAGCCGACGATGGACTTCGATGCCCGCAGATATGATTTCAGACGTGAGCGTGTTGTAGGATTCAGCTGTGTTCGTATTCATGTCGAGATGAGTTCTACCACAGAGCCCAAACCGAAGAACACAGAGATTTTCTAAACATGAAACCAGCCCTCCTCTTCTTACCTCTGTGCCTCTCTGTGACCTCTGTGGTAGCCAAAATCACCGACCTTCCGAAGCGCACGGAGAACAAAGTCTTTCGCGACCGCGTGCAGGCGAACTGGCTGCCGGATGGCAAAACGTTCTGGTATCGCGTGCAGACGGCAACGGGGAAGTCGGAGTTTGTTTTGATCGACGCCACGAAGGGCAGCCGCAAAACTGCCGCGAGGCTCAACGAGCTTGGTTTGCCGGAAAAAGAGATGGCGAAGACTTCGACGATGAAAATCGAGTTGAGGCGCACCCGACGAACTGGTGAATCCTCGGGGCTGAAGTTCATCAACCAGCTCGACGAGGATGTAGAGCTCTACTGGATCAACCAGGAAGGCGGCCATGTGCGTTATGGCGGCGTTCGCGCAGGCTCGGAGCGCGAGCAGCACACCTTTGACGGCCACGTCTGGCTCATCACCAGCCGCACCGGCGAGCATTTCGCGGTCGTGGAGGGCGCGTCACAACTCCAAACCTTCATCATCGACGGCAAAGGCATCTCGAAAGCCAAGGCGGAGGGGCCGAAGAAGCCCGAGCGCGGTTTCCGCTCGCCGGATGGCTCGTGCGTGGTCTTCACCGAGGCGGAGAAAGTGGAGCGCCGGAAGGTGACGATCGTCGAATCGACACCGAACGACAGCGTGCAGCCGAAGCTGAAGGTCATCGACTACATCAAACCCGGCGATCCGCTCCCAAAGCCGCAGTGGGTGATCGAAAAGAAGGATGGAATAAAGCTCCGCGTGGCGCGTGATCTCTATGAGAACCCCTTCACCGAAAGCGGCGATCTGGATGCGGTGTGGGCACCGGACAGCCGCGAGTTTTACTTCAACTACAACCAGCGCGGCCATCAGCTCTACCGTGTGCTCGCAGTAAACGCGAAAACCGGCGCGGTGCGTGTGGTGGTGGAAGAGACCTCGAAAACCTTCATCCACTACTCCGGCAAAAGCTGGCGACACTGGCTGCACAGCAGCGGCGAACTCATCTGGATGAGCGAGCGCGATGGCTGGTGCCATCTTTGGCTTTACGACGTGAAAACCGGCAAGCCAAAGCATCCAATCACGAAGGGTGCATGGCCGGTGCGCGAGGTTTTGCACGTGGATGAGGCCAAGAAGGAGATCTGGTTTCTCGCGAGCGGTTTGGGGGAAAAGGAAGACCCGTATCACGAGCATCTCTGCCGCGTGAACTTCGACGGCAGCGGCTTCAAACAACTCACGGAAGGTGATGGCAATCACCGCGTCGATTTCTCGCCGAATCGCGAGTTTTTCACCGACACCTGGTCCCGTGCCGATCATCCACCCGTCACCGGATTACGCCGCAGCCGAGATGGCAGCCTCGTGTGTGATTTGGAGAAGGCAGATGCCTCCGCGCTACTCGCTGCAGGCTGGACGATGCCGGAGCGCTTCGTGGCGAAGGGGCGCGATGGCAAAACGGACATCCACGGCGTGATCGTGAAGCCTTCGAACTTCGATCCGGCGAGGAAGTATCCCATCGTGGAGAACATCTATGCCGGTCCGCATGGTGCGTTTGCGCCGAAGGAATTCAGCCGGTTGATGGGGCATCATGTGATCGCCGAGCTTGGCTTCATCGTCGTGCAAATGGACGGCATGGGCACGAATCATCGTGGCAAGGCCTTCCACGATGTTTGCTGGAAGAACATCAAAGACGCCGGCTTTCCAGATCGGAAGCTGTGGATCAAAGAAGCCGCGAAAACACGCCCTTGGATGGATATAAGCCGCGTGGGCATCTACGGCGGCAGCGCGGGCGGGCAGAATGCCATGCGTGCGCTGCTGGATCATCACGACTTCTACAAGGTCGCCGTCGCCGACTGCGGCTGCCATGACAATCGCATGGATAAAATCTGGTGGAACGAGCAGTGGATGGGCTGGCCGGTGGATGAGTCCTATGTGAAAAGTTCGAACAAAGAGGACGCGCCCAAACTACAAGGTCACCTGCTCCTTATCGTTGGCGAACTCGACACCAACGTTGATCCCGCCAGCACGATGCAAGTCGTCGCCGCTTTGCAAAAGGCAGGCAAGACCTTCGACTTCATGCCCATCGTCAGCACCGGCCACGGCGCGGCGGAGACGCCGTATGGCTCGAAGCTAAGGACGGAGTTTCTGGTGCGGCATTTGAAGCCGTAAAACTTTCGAGCCTCCGGCTTGATACCGCATCACTGGATGAAGAACTGCTTTTCAAAAGAGCCTCTGCCGTGGCATAGCCTCCAACACTCATGCGCCTCCTAACCGTCCGACTTCAGAATCTCAACTCGCTCAGCGGGGAGCATGTGGTGCGGTTTGATGAGGTGCCGTTGAGTGCGGCGGGGGTGTTTCTGATCACGGGGCCGACGGGGGCGGGGAAATCGACCTTGCTGGATGCGATGACGCTGGCGCTGTATGGCCGGGCGGCGCGTTATGGGAACGAGAAGGCGGATGAGATGATGAGCCGGCACACGATGGAGTGCTTTGCGGAGGTGGATTTCGAGACGGGTGGGCGTCGGCTGCGGGCGACGTGGCGGCTGGGGAAGACAAAGACGGGCAATTTGAAGCCGGTGCAGCGCACGCTGGCGGATGCCACCACGGGCGAGATCCTGGCGGACAAGGGGCGCGAGGTGGACCCGATGATCGAAGCGCTCACGGGGCTGGATGCACAGCGCTTTTTGCGGTCCGTGCTGCTGGCGCAGGGGCAGTTTGCGGCGTTTTTGAAGGCGAAGCCGAATGAGCGGGCGGAGTTGCTGGAGAAGATCACGGGCACGGAGATCTACAGCGACCTCTCGGTGCTGGCCTACGAGACGCATCGCCAGAAGGACGAGCAGGTGAAGCAGCTCAAAGCCAGCCTCGGAGCGGTGACCGTGCTGGATGACGAAGCGCGGACGAAGCTGGAAACCGATCTCACCGAGGCTTGCACGACCGCTGAACGTCTCACGTCCGAAAGCCAAGCCGCGACGAAGCTCTGGCATGATCAGCGCGAGCATGCGTCCATCGTGGTGGAACTGACGAAGCTGGCCGAGACGGAGCAGCAGCTTCAAACATCGCAGGCGCAGGCCGCGGCGGAGGTTTTGAAGGTCAAAGCGCTCGCCGATGAGGCGAAGCAGCAGCGCACGAAACGTGAGCCGGTGTGGGAGCAGGCCGCTGGAATAGCGGCGCAGAGTGATCAGCTCGAAAAGCAGCTCGACGAGAGTCGTGCCACTTATCAAACCTGGGCGAAGGAGCAGAAGGAGGCTGCGTCACGTCGCGAAGCGGCGGAGAAAGCGCTCGCGGCGCACATCGAGGCGGCGCAGGCGCTGGAGGCGTGGCTGAAGCAAAACGCGGCCGATGCGGAGTTGGCGGAGCATTTGCCGAAGCTGCGCGTGGCCGTTCGTGAGTGGCGCACGGCCTTTGAAAAGCTGGCGGAAGGCCGAAAGCGTCATGCGGAGGCGCAAACGCTGGATTTGAAGATTAACGAAGCGGAAACGCAGGCGGCGGCTTTGGCGAAAAAAGCGTCGGAAAGCTCCGCGAAGGCCCAAACGGATCGCGCCGAGTTGGAGAGGCTCACGAAGGCTCTCGAAGCGCAGCGCGAGGTGACGCGGCAGGCGGAGCGGGTGGCGGGTTTTGACGAGCACCGGCATGATTTGAAGCCCGGCGAGCCTTGTCCGCTCTGCGGAGCCAGCGAGCATCCCTTCGCGACGAGCGGGGCGAGTTTTGAGTCGCAGCTTCAGACTGCCCGGAAACTGCTCACGACTTTGGAGAAGCAGGGCGAGAAGACGAATCGCGATTTGGCGCTGCTGGAGCGTGAGCTGGCGAAGGTGGAGACGGAAATGGGCGCGGAGCGGAAGCGGGTGGCGGAGATGCGGAAGGCGCTGGGCGAGATCGTCGTGCCGGATGTGGCTGCGCTGGAGGCTGAGGAGGAGCGAGCGAGACGTAACACGAGTTTTCTAACTCGTGATGAGGAGGCGGAACGAGTTGGAAAACTCGTTCTACATGTGGAGCGTGAACTCGATGCGCTGGAGAAGCGGGCGGCGACCTTTGCGAAGAAACACCAGGACGCGGCGCAGCAGCGCAGCGAGCGGCAGAAGCTGGAGGGCGGGATCCAGCTCGCGAAGGCGGATGAGGCGGCGAAGACGAAGCGGCTGGAGGAGTTGAAGGCTGAGGGCGTGTCGCTGCGCACGAAGGCGGATGCGTTGAAGGCGCAGTTGAGCGAACTGCTCGGCGGCCAGACGCTGGTGGAAGATCGCCAGCAGCATGAAGCGAAGGTTTTGACGGCGGAGAAGGTCCTGCGCGAGGCGGAGGTGAAGCACACGAAACTGCAAACCGATCTCGCGGCGCTGAAAGCGAAGGTGGAGCAGCTCGAAACGCGGCGGAAGCCTTTGGCGGATCAGCAGGTGTTGAACGCGGAGGCTTTGGCGGAGTTGGAAAGGACGGCGAAGGCGCTGCACGAGGCCTTTGCCACGAAACGCACCGAGGTGGGCTCGTTGGAGCAGCAGGCGAAGAGCGATGACGAGGCACGGAAGCGCCGCGAGGCGGGTGGAGCGGAGTTGCAGGCGGCGGAGGCCGAGGCGCTGAGGTGGGGCCGCTTGAAGGAGCTGATCGGCTCGGCGGATGGCGCGAAGTTTTCACGCTTTGCGCAGTCGCTCACGCTGCGGCAGCTCATCGGGCTGGCGAATGAGCATCTCAAAGTGCTGGCGGAGCGGTATCGCCTGATGGCGGCTCCGGGCGATGAGCTGGATCTGCGCATCGTCGATCTGTATCAGGCGAATGTGGATCG
>JBEIGR010000236.1:0-7755 GCA_040381795.1 Verrucomicrobiaceae bacterium
CCGTGAATGTGCTCGCTGGCTCCACCGGCGGGCCGTACTCGATCACCTCGGACGGTCTCAGCGCCGCAGGTGGCCGCGCCTCCTCCCCTGCTTATCGAGACGATACCTCCGCAGGCGGCACCGGCACCGAAAACACCTCCTCGCCCAGCTACGATGCTGCCAGCGGGCAGAGTTCCACCCTTCGTGATGCCATCGGCCTCACCGCCGGGCCGCTCATCATTCCCGAGGGATCGATTTCCCAGCTCGGGCTTTATCAATTGCTCGATGACAGCACCTTGCTCGCCGCAAACTCGGTGGGTGCGGTGTGGACCCGCCTCAGCGGGCCGTTCACGCTCACCAGCGGCGGCAGCGCCACCACCGAGACCGTCTTCTCCAATCAAACCGCCCACGTTCAGGTGCTCATCAACAGCACCACCATCCCCAGCACCATCACCATTCAGGACAGCATCCCGGATAACTTCGGCAGCTACGGCGGCGATGGCCTCAGCGATGCCTGGCAGGTGCAGCACTTCGGTCAAAACAACCCAAACGCCGCCCCCGGTCTCGATCCCGATGGCGATGGGCAGACGAACTTCTTCGAGTTCTCCGCCGGCCTGCTGCCCACCAGCGGCAGCTCGCGTTTCAGTTTCGCCCTCGAAGACGTGCCCGGGCAGCCCGGCCAGCGCCGTCTCGTCTTCCAGCCAGCGATGAATGGGCGCACCTTCACGCTTCTGAAAAGCACCACCTTGGCTCCGGCGAACTGGCAGCCCGTGCCCGGCGTCTTCGCCGGTGGTAACAACGGCACCCTCATGCTCACCGATCCGGCCTCCACGGACGAACGCGCCTTCTATCAGGTGCGCATTGACCTGCCGTGACAAGCCGCCGCGCAGGCGCTAGCCTGCTCGAATGCCACCACCCCGAAACACCGCCAAAGCCGAAGTCCTCCGCGGACTCATCGAGCGTGTGGTGTTTCACAATGAGGAGAACGGCTTCTGCATCCTCAAAATCATCCCGGATGGCAAAACGGGAACCGCCAGCCTGCTCGGCAAGGCCCCGCGTGTCGTCGCAGGCGAGGAATTCGAGGCTCGCGGCGTGTGGGAGCCGAATCGCGACTTCGGGCCGCAGTTCAAAGCGGATGATTTGAAGCTGAAGCGGCCGGATTCGCTCGGCGGCATCGAGAGATACCTCGGCAGCGGTTTGATCAAGGGCATCGGCCCGGCGCATGCGAAGCGCATCGTCGAAAAATTCGGCCCCAAGGTCTTCGACATCATCGAGAACGAATCGAAAAAGCTCGAGGACGTCGAAGGCGTCGGCAAAAAGCGTCGGCTGGAGATCCGCGAGTCATGGATGAAGCAGAAAGCCCTGCACAGCATCATGCTCTTCCTCCACCAGCATGGCATCAGCTCCTCCCGAGCCCTGCGCATCTACAAGATCTATGGCGATGAAGCCCAGGCGGTGCTCCAAGAAAACCCTTATCGGATGGCGCAGGATATCCGAGGCATCGGCTTCAAAACCGCCGACGACATCGCCTACCGCCTCGGCGTGGCCAATGATGCCCCTGAACGCCTCAAAGCCGGTCTTTTGCATGTATTGGAGACGGCGGCCCAAAACGGCCACTGCTGCTTCCCCGAGGCCAAAACCCTCGAAAAGGCCCTCGAGCTCCTCGGTGCCTCCGACGAGCTCGTTCGCTCCCAAATCGATCCCCTCATCGAAGGCAGCCAAATCGAGCGTCACGGCGAGTTTTTGTATCTCCCGCCCCTCCGCGCCGCCGAGCAAAGCATCGCCGCGAGTGTGAAAGCCCTCGCCGCCTCGCCCGCCGCCCTTCCGCCCATCGACGAAGATGCCGCTCTGGCCTGGGTGATGAAAAAAACCGTCACCGAACTGGCCGAAAGCCAGCAGCGGGCTGTGCGCGAGGCCTTGCGACAGCGCCTGCTCATCATCACTGGCGGCCCCGGCGTCGGCAAGACCACCATCCTGCGCAGCATCCTGCTCATTATGCAGAGCAAGCAGGTCAAACTCGTGCTCGCCGCCCCCACCGGCCGCGCCGCGAAGCGCCTCAGCGAAAGCACCGGCCTCGAAGCCAAGACCCTCCACCGCCTGCTCGAGTATCAAGGCGATGGCGATTGGGGGCGACATCGCGGCAAACCGCTCGTCGGTGATCTCTTCGTCGTCGATGAGGCCTCCATGATCGATGCGCCGCTCATGGCGCAGTTCCTCTCCGCCCTGCCACCGGGTGCGCACCTGCTCATCGTTGGCGATGCCGATCAGCTCCCCTCCGTCGGCCCCGGCATGGTGCTGCACGATTTAATCGCCAGCGGCGCGGTGCCCTGCGTGCAGCTCACGGAAATCTTCCGCCAGGCCGCCAGCAGCCGCATCATCACCAGCGCCCACGCCATCAATCGCGGCCAGGTGCCCGATCTGAAGCCCGCCAGCCGCAGCGACTTCTTCTTCCTCGAAGCCAGCGAACCGGAAGAGATCCGCGATTTGATCGTCCAGCTCGCCCACACCCGCCTGCCAGCCAAATACGGCTTTGATCCCATCGCCGATATCCAGGTGCTCACGCCGATGAACCGCAACCTCCTCGGCACCGCCTCATTGAATCACTCGCTGCAACTCGCCCTCAATCCACCCAACGAGGTCAAATTCGAGATCGAGCGCTTTCAAACGACCTTCCGCGTCGGCGACAAGGTCATCCAGACGCACAACAATTACGACAAAGAGGTTTTCAACGGCGACATCGGCCACATCACCGCCATCGACGCCGACCCCGTGAAGCTCCACGTCCGCTTCGATGCCCAGCGCACCGTCGAATACGAGCCCGGCGAGCTCGACGAGCTGCAGCCCGCCTACGCCCTCACCATTCACAAAAGCCAGGGCAGCGAATTTCCCTGCGTCATCATCCCCGTCAGCACGCAGCACTACGTCCTGCTCGAACGCAGCCTCATCTACACCGCCATCACCCGCGCCAAAAAGCTCTGCATCCTCGTCGGCGATGAGCGCGCCCTCTCCCTCGCCATCAGCAAGCAGGAAAGCCGTAAGCGCTTTACGGGACTGCGGGAATTGCTGTGAGGATGTTCAATTCCTAAACGGTTAGCCAACCCTTCTCTCGCTGCGGCATTTGCGTTTATCACCGCCGCTGCATGGCTCGATCCACGAGGCTTTCGTAGATCTGGCGGCGGGCGTCGAGGCCGAGACCTTGGTTGCGGTGGCCGAACATGGTGCGGTTGATCTCTTCACGCTGCGAGGTGCTGAGGCGGGAGAGCTTTTCGACCATCGCACGCGGTGGCTTGTCCGGGTAACCATCGGCAAGGAAGCCGTCCTTGTAGTTCAGCGCGGCGGCTTTGGCCTCGCTGACCTGTTTGTCACTGATGGCGGGCAGATTGCCCCCCCCGCTGCTGCTACTGGAGCCGCCGTTGGAACCGGTGGGACGTGGCGGCGGCTTTTGATAGCGGATGGAGACGATCTCTCCGCCGCGAATTTGGATCTTGGCGATCCAGGTTTCTGCTCTGGACGGGTGACCACCGACGCCGATCAACTGCCAACCTTCGCGGTTCGGTGTCTTGGAGACGATTTGAGATTCCATCGTCTTCGTGTCCATCAGGGTGGCGAAGGTGTCCTGGTCAAATTTGGCCACGCCGGTGAGGATGATGGAGTCGGAGAAACCGAGCGAGCGGGTGAAAGGCGGGTTCGCCATGAGTGCCTCGAAGGTCTCCTCTCGCATGGGGCGTGGGATGGCTCCATCATCCTGCGCATGGAGGCTGCCGACCATGCCGAGGGCCATGAAGACGAGCTTCAGGGCCAGCTGGATGGGTGACGAAAAGGAATGCATGGGCTTGGCAATACGGCGGTAGGCTGGCGGACCATGCAAAAGCCAAGTTGGTCACTCGGGTCAGGTCTCTTGCGTGCTCGGTTTCATGGCCTACATGCACGCTCACCATGAAAAAGAATGCCATGCGCATCGGCCTCGCGCGTCACTTTCCCGTCTCGGTGCCTTGGCCGAGCGGCTGGCGCACCTCGGCGGAGCTTCAGGCATGGCGGGCGCATTACGACATCGCGGAGGTGAACCCCTTCCCGGTGGGCGATGAGACGCCGCACTGGGCCCGCTGCTACGCGAGCGATCTGCCGCGGGCGGAAACGACGGCGCGGGCACTGTTTCGCGGCGAGATCACGCGGCTGCCCACGCTGCGGGAGGCGGAGTTTGGTCCGTTTGGCACCGGTGAGCTGCGGCTGCCGGTGTGGGCTTGGCGGATGGTGATCCGTCTGGCTTGGTTGAGCGGTCATGCTTCGCAAAGACATCTGCGTGATGCCTTTTTCACCCGCGTGAAGGCGGTGGCGGATTTGATCGAATCGCAAAACGACGATGTACTGCTCGTCTCGCATGCCGGGATGATGCTTTACCTGCGGAAGGAGCTCATCCGTCGCGGTTTCGCCGGCCCGCGCATCGGCATCGCAAAGCATGCGCGGGTGTATGAGATGATCCGCTGATCAAAAAGGCAGGTCATCGTTCCGCACGATCGTTTTTGGCCTCTCAGCCCTCAGCGGCGTGCGGCCGCCGTTTCGCTTCCGAAAGGGCTCAAACACGATGTCGCTGCCATCGACCTTCATTTGATACACCATGCGCAGCAGCACACCGAGGCGACCTTTGGGAAAGCCGGCCTTGTTGGCAAACCACGCGAGGTACTCGGCCGGGATATCGAAGATGGGAGCGCCATTGGGCGGAAAGTGCTGCGGACCAAATTTGCCAAAGGGCATGCAGGTGCGGCCGATCTCTTCGAGGTCGTGGCGCATGCGTTCGGCGAGGTCGCTCATGTGATGTGCCCTTTACCGGGGCCACAAATCGTCCGCAATGATCCTTTGCGCCTCGTCGGCTTTGCGTGAAGAAAAGCCGCCTCCGATGACTGACCTCCTCCAGAACCCGCTCTGCCATGCCACCGACCTCGGCAAGGCCATCCCGCCGCACGAATTTGGCGTGTCGGTATGCCTGCCGCTTTGGAGGCATGTCATTGGCTACGAGGAAAAAGATCCCGAGATCGTGGCGAGCTTTCAGAGTGGCTACCCGCGCTTCTGCTGCCCGCCGGCGATCAGTTCGCTCTTCGCCCTGGCGGAGCGTGAATTTGCCAAGGAAGGCGAGCGCTGCCTCGTCTTCCCACGTCTTGTGCATGCGCAGAGGTGCCTCGATTTCATCCAGACCGGGCGTTCCACCGCGTGGACGGATGAGCGCCTTGGCGTGGCCATCTTTCCTGCGGCGGCCTACGATGAGGCGCGGCGCTTCTGGCGCTTCTGCGGTGAATGCGTGAGCACCCGCCAGGCAGCGGATGCGCTCGGCACGCATCCAGCCGGTGTCTCCGCGATGCAGGGCCACGAGGCGAATCAAACCATCCGCGCCCGCATTGCCTCGCTCGCCGGGCAGCAGCCGGAAGATGTGTTTCTCTTTCCCAGCGGCATGGCGGCAAATTACGCGGTGCATCGCATGCTCACGACGCTCTTTCCCGGCCGGAAGACCGCTCAGCTCGACTTCCCGTATGTGGATGTGCTGAAGCTGCAGCAGCGTTTGGGCAGTGGAGCGCACTTCCTGCCGATGATCGAGGAGAGCGAGTATGATGATCTGCGTGCTTTGCTGAAACGTGAAGCGCTCGCGGGCCTCTTCTGCGAGGCGCCGAGCAATCCGCTGCTGCGCTGCGTGGACTTTGAACGCCTGCTGGAGATCCGCCGAGAGGCGCAGCCGGACACGCCGATCATCGTCGATGACACCATCTCGACCGTGGCGCATGCGGATGCGCATCGCGTGGCCGATGTGGTGACCACCAGCCTCACGAAGAGCTTTTCCGGTGGGGGTGATGTGCTCGCCGGCAGTGTGGTGCTGAACCGCCGCTCACCGCATCACGCGGCGTTTTCCACCTTTCTGAACGCTAATGCCGATCACGAGCTGTGGCGCGGCGATGCTGTCTCTTTGGAACAACACAGCCGCAACTTCGTCGAGCGTGTCACACGCATGAGCCAGAACGCCACGGCGCTGGCCGAGCATCTCCGCTCGCATCCGGCGGTGGATCGCGTGTGGCATGCCAAGGTGGATGGCGGTCGCGGCTATGAGTTCATCCGCCGCGAGCACGGCGGCTACGGCTGCTTGTTCTCCTTCACGTTGAAGAATCCCGAGACACGCAGCCCGGTGGTGTATGATGCGCTGCGCGTCACCAAAGGCCCCAGCCTCGGCACGAATTTCACGCTCGCCTGCCCTTACACACTCCTCGCCCATTATGACGAGCTGCCATGGGTGGAAAGCGTGGGAGTGAGCCGCTGGCTTCTCCGTGTCAGCGCTGGTCTCGAAGACACCGCCGACCTCATCGCGAGGTTTGATGAAGCGCTCGCGGCGTGAGTTTGAAGCTCACTTCTTCGGCTCGACGGTGATCGCGGCGCTCGGAATCTCCGCCGGGATGCCGCGAAGGTGTTTATCGAAGAACTGCTGGATGCGCTGATCGAGCTCAGGGCTGCGGAAGCCATGGCCGCCATTCGTCATCGTGATGAGGAGGGATTCCACACCGGCTTTCTTCAAGGCGGCATCGAGTTCCGTGGCTTGCTCGAAGGGCACGAGTGGGTCTTCCGTGCCGTGGGCAGTGAGGAAAGGCGCATCACCCGCCGAGATGTGGGTGATGGGCGAGGCTTCCTTCGCGGCTTCCTGCTTCTCCTGCACGCGGCCGCCGAGCAGCAAGGCCTCGGGATAGTCCGGCGTGGTGCGGTCCACGGTGCTCTTTTGGGTGACCATGGTGAGGACGTTCTCCGGGCCGAAGAAGTTCACCACACAGGTGACTTTGCTGTCTTGATCGGTGTGCTCGCCGAGCGTGCCTTCGAGCGATTTCACATCGCCACTGGTGCCGAGAAAGGAGACGAGATGACCGCCAGCGGAGGAACCCCACACGGCGATCTTGCTGGCGTCGAGGCCGAGCTCCTTGGCGTGGCCTTTGATCCAGCGAATGGCGGCTTTGCAATCATGGATCTGCGCCGGCCACTGCGCCTCACCGGTGAGTCGATAGCCCACGGAGACACCGGCGTAGTGCCCGCTGCCCACAAAGCGGCCCACGTTGCTGATGCCGCCCGCTTTATCACCGCCCTTCCAGCCGCCGCCGTGGATGAAGACGATGACGGGCAGCGGCTTGTCACTCGCCCGCTTCTTCGGCAGGTAGAGGTCGAGACGCTGGCGTGGGTTCTCGGTGCCAGCGTAGGCGATGTCGCGCTTCGCGTCGATGCCCTGCGGCGTGAGGGCATTGTTGAGGGCCTGCGCGGCGCGGTTGAAGATGGCTTCGTGCTCGGTCTTCGAGATGAAGCCGTCCTTATCGGCATCCACGCGGTCAAAATTCTTCCGCAGACCTTCCGGCAGCTCGTCCGGGCTGAGTTTGCCGTCTTGGTTGCGGTCCCAGTTCGTGAAGGGATTGGGCCGCTGCTGGGCCAGGGCGTTGAGTGACAAGAAAGCGAGAAGTGGAAGGAGCTTTTTCATGCGAGCGGTTCAAACGGCGGCGGGAGCGGGAAGTTTCGGCGTGGCGTGATCCCGCTCTGACTCCGCCTCCGTCTCCTACTCCGACTCGTGGTTTGGGCGTCGTCGCTGTCTTCGATTCGAGGCGGAGCAAGATGAAGAGCTACCACCCCTCTTGACCTTTCCCCGTCGCTCCGATAAAAAGGCCGCCATGAGGACCCCCACCCGTCTCTTCTTTGCTCTCGCAGCTTTTTCCGGCCTCGCCATGGCCCAGGCGGAATTGCGCACCTTCACCAATACCCAAGGTAAAA
>JBEIGR010000237.1:0-7718 GCA_040381795.1 Verrucomicrobiaceae bacterium
AGTTGCTCGATTTGAGCCAGCAGATCGGCGCTGGCGTTTTCCAAGGTGATTTCCGTCTGGTTCTCCACGGCGGTGAGATCATCGAGTCGGCCTTCACGCACCATCTTGCCATGCGCCATGATGCCCACGCGATCACACACCTCCTGCATCTGCTCCAGCAGGTGGGAGGTGACGAGCACCGTGAGGCCGCGCTGCTTCATCTCCAGGATGAGATCGCGAATCTTCCGCGAGCCTGCGGGATCGACGCCAGCGGTCGGTTCATCGAGCACGAGCAAGCGTGGATCATGAATCAAGGCCTGCGCCAGCCCGAGCCGCTGCAGCATGCCTTTGGAAAAGCCTCCCACGCGTCGGTCAGCGGCCGATTCGAGGCCGGTGAGCTTCAGCATGTCCTGCGCCCGATCTTTGAGGTTCTGGCCGCCGAGTCCACACAGGCGACCGTAGAAAAGCAGCGTCTCCAGGCCGGTGAGGTGCTTGTAGAAATACGGGTTCTCCGGCAGGAAACCCACGTCGCGGCGGCTCGCCACCTCGGTGCTCGATTTTCCAAAGATGCTCGTCTCACCCTGCGTGGGAGCCAGCAGGCCGAGGATGGCCTTCATCGTCGTCGATTTACCGCTGCCATTTGGCCCGATGAGGCCGTACACCTCGCCCGACTGCACTTCAAAGCTCACGTCCTTCACCGCCGTGAACGAACCCTTCACCAAAGTGCCTTTGAAGACCTTGGTGAGATGACGGACGCTGACGGCTGGGACGGTTTCGCTCATGCGGGGGATTGCGGGCCGCATTGGATGGCGAGGAAATCATACGCGGCAAGATTTCCTCCGCGCCGCTCGTTCACGCCGCCCCATGATCCGCCTCCTTCTATTGAGCCTCCTCGCCATCGCCACGCTCCGGGCCGCCGAAGCGCCGCCGAACATCGTCATGATCATCTCCGACGATCATTTGTGGAGCGATTACGGCTTCATGGGCCATCCCGTGGTGCAGACGCCGCATCTCGACCGTCTCGCCAGCGAAAGCCTCACCTTCAAACGCGGCTATGTGACCAGTAGCCTGTGCTGCCCCAGCCTCGCTACCATTGTCACCGGCCAGTATCCGCACCAGCACCTCGTCACCAGCAACGACCCGCCCATCGTTCCCGGCGCGGCGAAAGGGAAGGGGAAGAAAAAAGGCCCCGCTGACCCCGCCTTTGAGGCCGGACGCGAAAAGATGAGCCAGTTCCTCGAAGCCGCCGGCACGCTGCCGGCTCAGCTCAAAGAGAAAGGTTACCTCAGCCTGCAAACCGGCAAGTGGTGGCAGAAGCATTACTCACGCGGTGGCTTCACCCACGGCATGACCGAAGGCGGACGCCATGGCGACAAGGGTCTCGACATCGGGCGCAAAACCATGCAGCCCATCTACGACTTCATCGGCGAAGCCAAGAAGCAGCAGAAGCCTTTCCTCGTCTGGTATGCGCCGATGATGCCGCATGATCCACACACGCCGCCTGAGCGTCTGCTGGCCAAATACAAAGACAAGGTGCCCAGCATCCATGTGGCCAAATACTACGCCATGGTCGATTGGTTCGATGAAACCTGCGGCGAACTCGTGAAGCACATCGACGACCAGGGCCTCAAGGAGAACACGATCATCGTGTATGTCACCGACAACGGCTGGATCACGAATCCACAAACCGGTCGCTACGCCGATAAATCGAAGCAAAGCCAGTATGACGGCGGTTTGCGCACGCCGATCATGATCCGCTGGCCCGGCAAGGTGAAGCCCCGCATGCATGAAAGCCTCGCCCAGAGCATCGACCTCTCTCCCACGCTGCTGAAAGCCGCCGGCCTTGCCCCCACGCCCAAGATGCATGGCATTGATCTCCTCGACGATCAGGCTGTCACCGCCCGCACCACGATCTTTGGCGAGTGCTTCACGCACAACTACATCAACATGGAAAACCCCGCGTCGAGCAGCCTCAAATGGCGCTGGATCATCGACGGCCAGGACAAGCTGATCCTCCCCCACGCTGCCAACCAGCCCGCCGACGTCATCGAGCTCTACAACCTCCAAAACGACCCCACCGAGGAGAAAAACCTCGCCGGAGCGAATGCGGAGAAGGTGAAAGCGCTCACCGCGAAGGTGGATGCGTGGTGGAAGCCGTGAGGATAGGCCTTATCCAATCATCGCCCGAAACTCCGCCTCGCTGAGCACCTTCACGCCGAGCTTCGCGGCCTTGTCGAGCTTGCTGCCAGCATCGGCTCCGGCGAGGAGGAAGGTCGTTTTGCCGCTCACGCTGCCACTGACCTTGCCGCCGTGGCTGCGGATGGTGTCGGCGATGGTTTCGCGTTCCTGGCTCAACGTGCCGGTGATGACCCAGGTGGTGCCAGCGAGCTTGTCGCTGGCGGCTTCGACGGCTTTTTGGACGAAATTGAGGCCAGAAGTGCGGAGGCGTTCGAGGATCTGAATGTTCAGTTCATCGCGGAACCAGGCGTGAATGCTCACGGCGACGATTTCGCCGATGTCGGGGCATTGCATGAGTTCCTCGACGCTGGCCTTCGCCACGGCGTCGATGCCGCCGAAGTGCTCCAGCAGCTTGCGGGCACCGCCTGCGCCCACATGCAGGATGCCGAGGCCGAAGACGAGTCGCCACGGGTCCTGCTGCTTACTCGTCTCGATGGCTTTGAGGTAGTTGTCGATGCTCTTGGTTCCGACTCGCTCCAAGCGGGCGAGCAGCAGTTCATTGAGCACGTAAAGATCCGCCACATCACCGACGAGTTTTATATCGACGAGTTGCTCCACGACGCTCTCACCCAGGCCGCTGATGTCCATGGCGGCGCGGCTGACGAAGTGCTCGATGCGGCGCTTCACCACTTCCGGGCACTTCGGATTCGGACAGCGGATGACGACCTGCTCCTCATCGCGATGCACGCCAGTGCCGCACACCGGACAGTGCGTGGGTGGCACGATGGGCTGCTCGCTGCCATCGCGTTTCTCGGTTTTCACACTGACGACCGCCGGGATGATCTCACCAGCTTTTTCGATGATGACGCGATCACCCACGCGGATGTCTTTGCGCTCGATCTCCTCGAAGTTGTGCAGCGTGGCATTGCTCACCGTGCTGCCACTGACAAACACCGGCTCCAATCGTGCCACCGGCGTCAAAGCCCCCGTGCGGCCCACCTGGATGTCCACGGCGAGGATTTTGGTCTCCGCCTGCTCTGGCTGGTATTTGTAAGCGATGGCCCAGCGCGGCGCTTTGCTCGTCACGCCGAGTTCGTTTTGATCGGTGAAGGCATTCACCTTGATCACCGCGCCGTCGGTTTCATACGGCAGAGCTTTGCGCTGCTCATCGAGCTCGCGGATGGCCTTCAACAAACCTTCCGCACTGTCGGCATGCCAGATGAGGTTCGACTTTGGCAAGCCAGCGGCTTCGAGGAGCTTTCGCACATCGTTTTGCGATTCGATGGGAAGACCGCTGGCATCGGCGAGGCCGTAGAAGACGATGTCGAGTGGGCGCTTCGCCACGATCTTCGGATCGAGTAGCTTCAACGTGCCCGCGGTGGAGTTGCGCGGATTGGCAAAGAGCGATTCACCGGCTTCTTCACGCTCCTGGTTGAGCTTCGCGAAGCCCGCCTTCGGCATGAAGACCTCGCCACGCACCTCGAAGGTCTGCGGACCGTCCTTTGGCAGACGCAGTGGCAGGGTGTTGATGGTCTTGAGGTTGTTCGTGACATCATCGCCCGTGGTGCCATCCCCACGCGTGACGCCGTGTTTGAGCACCCCGTCCTCGTAACGCACGCTGATGGCCACACCGTCCACTTTGGGCTCAATGACGCACTCCACGGACTCGCGACCGAGGCCCTTCTGCACACGGGCAAAGAAGGCCGTGAGCTCCTCCTCCGAGTAGGTGTTGTCGAGGCTCATCATCCGCACTGAGTGTGTGATCTGCGTGAAGCCTTCCAGCGCCGCTCCACCCACACGCAACGTCGGCGAATCCGGCGTGAGCAGATCAGGAAACTGCGCCTCGATGTCCTGAAGCTCGCGCAGCAGCACGTCGAACTCTTTGTCCGAGATCACCGGCCGCGCCTCGACATAGTAAAGGCGGTTGTGGCGGTGAAGTTCGGCACTGAGAAAGGCGGCGCGGCTGGCGGCTTCGGCGTGGGTCATGGGAAGGGCATCAAGAGGTCAAGAGGAGGTCAGGATGGTCAAGGAGGTTGTGACCATCCTCAAAGCACGTCGATGAACTCTTCCATGGAGACCCAGCCTGTTCAACCAGACCTCGAAGGGTGCCTGGCTTGATCGGTCGATGCATCGGAACGACGACAGTCTTCGAGTCACGGCGAAGAATGTGATGAGAGCCTGTCTGTCACAGGCTGGCAAAACCCAGATGGTGGAGGGCTTTGACGGCCTCCGAGCCATGCACATCACGCGGCGTCCTCATGTCAGGCCATTTGGAGCACTGGATCCTTGGCAAAATGCACCTTCACCTGACGGGGAGCTTCGTCAGGCTCGAAGAACCCACTCACCGCATCCGCGATCATGGTTTGAAGATCACCGAGGCTGTCACCTTGTGTGGTGATGCCACCACGAACAAGCGGATCGTCCCAGCGGGCCACATAGCCGCCTGTTTCGCCGCAAGGCTCGAAGATGAAGGTAATTGCTGCGTTCATGGCTCGAAATTAGGCCCGTACGAGAACGTGGCAAGGGCTGAGTCGAATCAAAACAGATGCTAGCGATCCGCTAGACCGATGCAGGTCACTTTCACGTCTCCGTCAGCCGCATCATGGGAAGGGCGACAACAGGTTAATGAAGAGCTTTGACGCCCCTTCGATCAATCAAGCCAGTTTGCGACTCTCAATCCGGGCACCTTTTGAAAGTCCACCAAGTTTCGCGACAGCAACGTGGCATCGTAAGCGATGCAGATGGAGGCGATTTTGAGATCCATCGTGCCAATGGGAATACGCTCGCTTTGGAGACGATGAAAGTGGTTCGCCGCATCCTGGTCGAATGGCAGGATGCTGAACTTGCCGAGAGTCTCCAAGCAGCGCTGGAGCTTCGAATAGGCTTCCAGTTGTTCCTGCCCGGGTTTCTTGCGGTTCAGCAAGGCCAGCCATCCACGCAGGCTCTCCTCCGCGGCGGTAATGCATGAGAAAACCTGCGCTTCACGTTCGTCGATACGGCTCATCAAGATGGTTCCCAAAGCGGAAGCGTCGATGAACTCGGTGAAGTGATTGGTGTCGAGCACGACAAACATAACTCAACGGCGCTGATTCTCACTATGACGCCACTCTGCGCCCAAGGCTGCCGCCTCACGCAGGAGCGGTTCGCCCCGCATGGCTCCAAAAGCCTCGCGCCAGCGCTGATCGGTATTCACACCCGGTTTTGTTTTCAGGCTGTCAGGTACCGGACGCTGCGGATGTTCGACTTCAATCGTAGAAGGACTCATGGCGGTATTTTGCCATCCACCGGGGTGAACGCAACGGCCCATTTGAAGCCTGGCGGTGTCAAAAACCTGCCCCAAACGCACAGAGCTCCACCAACCTTCGCAGATAAACGATCATTCATTTTCGGCGAGGCCGAGGGTTTAGGAGCGGCGGGCTTTCCACAGCAACGGACACCGATTCGACCCGGCGATCCCGCCTCAAACAACAACCACCGCATCATCATGAAAACCACACGCCTCATCCATACTGCGCTGCTGCTCGCTCTGAGCAGCGGCTTTGCCCAACAGCCTCCAATTCCCCGTCCCCAGCCGCCGAAGCCGGGGGCGCACAAGCCCGGCACGAACACCGGCGGCTCTGCCACGGATTTTGATTTGCCGGCGGAATTCCGCAGCGTCGATGGCTCTGCCAACAACACCGCCAATGCCGCCTGGGGCACGCCTGGCCAGGCCTTCATCCGCCTCGCTCCCTCTGAATATGCCGATGGAGCCAGCACACCAGCCGGTGCCACGAGGCCTAGCGCCCGCGCCGTGAGCAATGCCGTCGTGAAACAACCCATGCTGCGCCCGAACGCACGCGGGGCGAGCGACATGCTGTGGCAGTGGGGCCAGTTCATCGACCACGATCTCGATGAAACCATGACGGCCACGCCTGTCGAGGCCTTCCCCATCCTTGTGCCGGCTGGCGATCCTTCGTTTGATCCGACGAGCACCGGCACGGCCACCATCCCGCTCTCCCGCTCGATTTACAGGATGACCAGCGGCAAACGCGAGCAGACGAACGCTATCACCGCCTACATCGACGCCTCGATGGTCTATGGCTCCGATGCCGCGCGAGCCACCGGCCTGCGTGCTCTCGATGGAACGGGCCGACTGAAAGTCAGCCAAGGCGATCTGCTACCCTTCAACACCGCCGGGCTGCCGAACGCACCTCCCGGACCCGTGTTTTACCTCGCCGGAGATGTGCGTGTGAATGAGCAGATCGGCCTCATGGCCATCCAAACGCTCTTCGTTCGCGAGCACAACTACTGGGCCACTGAATATCAAAAAGCGAACCCCGGCGTGGATGACGAAGAGACCTATCAATTCGCCCGCATGATCGTGGCCGCTGAAATCCAGGCCATCACCTACCGTGAATTTCTTCCCGTGCTCATCGGCAATGCGCTGCCTGCTTATCGCGGCTACGACGCCACAGTGAATACCGGCGTCTCGAATGAATTCGCCACCGCCGCCTACCGCCTCGGTCACACGCTGCTCTCGCCGCAGATCCTCCTGCGCAATGCGGACGGCAGCGATGTGGCTGGCACGCCGCTGGCGCTGCGCAATGCCTTCTTCAACCTGCCCGTGTATGCCACCAACGGCATCGATCCCATCCTTCGCGGCCTCGTCTCCCAACGTGCACAGGAGCTCGATGAATGGCTCGTCGATGACGTGCGTGACTTCCTCTTCGGCGCACCCGGCAGCGGCGGCTTCGATCTCGCCTCGCTGAACATCCAACGCGGCCGCGATCATGGCCTGCCGAGCTTTGCCAACATGCGCAAAGCCCTGAAACTGCCTCCCGTCACCCGCTTTGAGGACATCAACCGCGACCGCACCGTGCTCGCCGAGTTTCGCGCCGCTTACACCTCGCCAGCCGATGTCGATCTCTGGGTCGGCGGCCTCGCCGAGGCGGATCGCCCCGGCTCCATGGTGGGCGAGACCTTCACTCGCATCCTCGCCGATCAATTCCGCCGCTGCCGCGATGGCGACCGCTTCTGGTATCAGCATTATCTGCCACGCGGTCTCGTCCGCGCCGTGGAGCAGCAAACGCTCGCCAGCATCATTCGCCGCAACACGGGCATCAAAACCGAAATTTCCGATACGGCCTTCCTTGCGCCACCCCCGCGTCGGGGACGCTGATCGGAGCATGGAGATGTGTTGAGGTGAACCACGCCGGGTGCTGGATGAAAATTCAGCACTCGGTTTTTTGTCTTCACAACACCGCCTTCTTCACCTTGCCGAAATCTGTGCCGAGGAAGCGTTTCGCGAGGTTCTCGGCCTGCTCGGAGTGATCGGTGAGATAAATTTCGAGTGAGGGCTTCGATTTGGTCGTCCGCAGCAGGTTGTCCTGCTCCAGCTTCGCTTTCACATGGGCAGCGCAGGTGCTGGCGGAGTCCACGAGGCGCACTTTTTGGCCCAGCATGCGTTTCAGCACCGGAACGAGCAGCGGGTAGTGCGTGCAGCCAAGCACCAGCGTGTCGATTCCTTTGTCGAGCATCGGTTTCAAATACTCACGCAGCACGGATTTGAGTGCCGGATGATC
>JBEIGR010000238.1:0-7606 GCA_040381795.1 Verrucomicrobiaceae bacterium
CCGCCCGGAACTTGTGCCCGGCTTCATCGACATGGTGGAACTGGCGAAGGACCGCAAAGCCATCGCCGACCTGCTGCCCTGCCTGCGCGAGATCGCCCCGATCTGCGAAGGCATCGAGGACACGATCACGCTGGCCTACTCCGACATCTATGTGGCGGACCTGGCCTTCCACGCGAACGTGAAACAGGCCGCCAAACGCGGTGTGCCCGGCACGGATACCATCTACGACGACCTGAAAGCCCGCTTCCCCGGACACCCGAAAGCCGAGCCACCCGCGCCGCCGACGCCCTAAAACGGGCCGAAATCCTGAAAAACCATAAGATTTGAGTGTTTTCAGGGTCAAAAGCACCCCGCCGGGACTTTCTTTCTCCCAGCGGGGGAGCTTTTGGGAGGTTGGAGGGTGGCATTGGGAGTTCGGAACTCCGCGTTGTTTGCCTGAGGCCTGCAAAAGGTGCCTGCCAGTGAGAAAAAGCTGCCTCTGACCAAGCAAAGGTTCCGCCGGGCTTCCAATTAGACCCTCGCCGCGAGTAAAAGCTCCCTCAGGCCTCCGCCCAGCACTCTCTAACCTCCGCGCCGCGAGGTTCCACCCACCAAACCGAAGTCCCGAACTCCTAATAACACCCTCTGACCGTCCAAAAGGTCCCTCTGGCTGAGATTCGCGAACCCATGACCGAGCAAGCCGACCGTCCAAGGGAGCTTTTTCACCCTCTTCGCGAGAATCAGGAACCAAGAACAAAGAACCAGGAACCCCGAACCTCAATCGCCCTGCCCTACGACCCCACTCTCCCCGCGCCGAACTCGCCGCTGGAATCCCAGGTGATCCGCGACCAGCTCCAGGCGCTCTTTGTGCTCATCAACAACATCGCATCCATCGCTGCTGCGCAGGTGGACAGCACGAACACCCTGCCGCCGAGCAGTCCGGCGAATGCGAGTGTGAGCGTGGTGGGGAACACCCTGCACTTCACTTTTGAACTGCCGCAGGGTCAGGAGGGCCCGATGGGCCAGCAGGGGCCGCCCTTTGCGCAGGCGGTGGTGGATGCGGTGAACACGGTGGACCCCGGCACACCTGCCGCCGTGGGCGTGAGCTTTGATGGAACGAACGTGCGCTTCACCTTCGACATCCCGCGTGGGAATGACGGCAACCAAGGCCAGCAAGGCAATGATGGCGGACAAGGACTTCCCGGCAATGACGGAGCCCAAGGCCCGCCGTTTGCCCAGGCCGTGGTGGATGCGGTGAACACGCTGGACCCCGGCCAGCCGGCCGCCGTGGGCGTGAGCTTTGATGGAACGAACGTGCGCTTCACCTTCGGCATCCCACGCGGCAGCGACGGTGCCCAAGGCCTGCCCGGTGAGATCAGCCAAGCCCAACTCAACAGCGCCATCAGCGGCACGAGTGCGAACACGAACAGTGTGAGCACCCTGGACAGCCCCTTTGCCGATCCTGACATGGAAGCGATGCGCCAGAAGCTCAATGAGATGATCCTGAACGGGCGGAAGTGATGTGACTGCCATTCTCCGCAAGCCTTGACTCGGCTTGTCATGTTTGGATACTCCGTTTGTCCTGTCTGGCCTTCGTTTGGCTTGACCGGCCTCCAAGCAAACGGTGAGTGGATCCGATTCGCCCACCATTTATTTGGCTAAACATCGTCCGGCCAAAAACAAAGCACCATGAGCAAACCCAACGACTACGAGGAACGGGCCATTCGCGAGATTCACACGTGGAAGAACCCAGAAATTGGTTGGTTCGGCCAAGCGATGAAGGTAATCAACTGGCCACTAGAGAAGGCGGGAGATCTTATTTTCGCTACTCCTGGGTTGGGTGATGCTATTCGGGCCACGGTCAGTGGCCTCACAGGAGTTTGTAATGATCTTGCACAGTGGAGCGTCCAGCCAGAGGCTATTTATGCTGAGTTTCGAGAGTTCGGGCACATGGATGTTCGTTCATCAGCAGACATCCATAAGCTTCCTTTGGAGAAGATTGATCGTGTGGTGGGGTGGCTCGACGCAAAGTATAAGGGATTGGCCCTCGCTGAGGGTGCAGCGGCCGGGGCTCTCGGCCTGCCAGCCATAGCGCCAGATGTTGTAGCACTGATTACTCTCAACCTACGAGCCATCGGAGAGTATGCGACATACTACGGTATTGATGTCTCTCGTCAGGAGGAGCGCCTCTTTGCGCTCAATGTTTTAGGGTTAGCGTCTTCACCCTCTGACACCGCCAAAGGGCTCGCAATGGCACAGTTGGTCAGAATCGCACAGGACGTAGCGAAGAAGCGCGCATGGAAGCAGCTTGAGCAGCACGCATTTGTTCAGTTGATGCAGCAGATATCCACTGCACTGAGCATCCGCCTGACCAAGGCGAAGCTCGCGCAGGCTGTGCCCATCGCAGGAGGCGCGATTGGTGGCGGTTTCAATGCCTATTTCACAGCGAAGGTTTGCGATGCCGCATACTTCCTTTACCGCGAGCGTTTCTTGGCCTGTCGATATGGGGCTGACGTTATTGAGGTCACAGTGAAACCCGCTGAAGATTTTGATCCAGATTACCCAGAAGAACATGAACACACGCCATAACTGGGCCGGGCAAAACGGATATAGGCAACGGCTCATATGGGAAAAGATGCCGGAAAAGATGCCTGGCAGATAGCGCGGATGGTCGCCAAGAATTGAGTTGGCGTGAATTTTCCATGCGGTGTGATTGGGAATGCCGGGTGTGCCGACGTATCCCGTGAACCATGCGATTCAGCCTGCTTTTCCTCTCCACCACGCTCGCGGCGGCTCCGGTGGATTTTGTCCGCGATGTGCAGCCTCTTTTCAAAGAGCACTGCTACGCCTGCCATGGCCCGAATAAGCAGGAGGCGGCCTTTCGCCTCGATCACAAGCCCAGCGCCATGAAGGGCGGGGATTTCGGCTCGGCCATCCTACCCGGCAAAAGCGCCGATTCGCCGCTCGTGCATGCCCTTGAAGGCAAAAACCCGAAGATGCGCATGCCGCGCAAAGGCGATCCGCTTTCGGCGGAGCAGATCGCTCTCGTGCGTCGCTGGATTGATGAAGGCGCTGCGTGGCCAGACGGCGCGAGCGTGAATCTCGACAAAAAGGTCGATCACTGGGCCTTCAAGCCGCCGGTCAAAGGACCGGTTCCAAGTTTCAAGTTTCAAGTTTCAGGTTCGGGCGGCATCCCGGCAGCACATGAAACCAGCAACTTGAAACCTGGAACTCCGGTCAACCCCATCGATGCCTTCATCTGGGCTCGTTTGGAAAAAGAAGGCCTGAAACCGTCTCCGAAGGCTTCACCGGAGGTTTTGAGGCGGAGGCTTGCTTTGGATCTGGTGGGCTTGCCACCTAGTCCGGCGGATTCGACGGAGCGTTTGCTCCAGTCTCCGCACTTTGGAGAGCGCTGGGGCCGCCACTGGCTGGATGCGGCGCATTACGCGGATTCAAACGGCTATGAGAAGGACCCGATGCGCTTCATTTGGTTTTACCGGGACTGGGTGATCAATGCCTTCAACCAGGACATGCCCTACAACCAGTTCATCATCGAGCAGATCGCCGGGGATCAATTGCCGAAGGCCACGCAGGATCAAATCGTGGCCACCGGCTTCCTGCGAAACTCGATGATCAACGAGGAAGGCGGCGTCGATCCTGAGCAGTTCCGCATGGAGGCGATGTTTGATCGCATGGATACCATCGGGAAGAGCGTTCTCGGACTCACCATCGGCTGCACGCAGTGCCACAACCACAAATACGATCCCATCTCGCAGGAGGAGTACTACCGGATGTTCGCCTACCTGAACAACGACAACGAGCCCTGGCGTGTAGTTTACACGCCGTCCGAGCAGATGACACGCTCGCAGGTGCTGCAACGCGTGGCGGAGCTGGAAAACAAGCTCAAGCATGAGCACGCCGACTGGCCCCAGCGGCTCGAAGTCTGGAAAAAGTCCATCAAGCGTCCGAACTGGACCACGCTGAAGTTTGAAGACGATCCCAGCGGTGGCGAAAAAGCCCTGCGCCAGCCCGATGGCAGCATTTTGGCGCAAGGTTATGCGCCGACGAAGAGCGAGGTGAAGTTCAACGTGCTGCTCGACAAGCCCGCAAAGATCAGCGCCTTCCGTTTGGAGCTCATGAACGATCCCAACCTGCCCGCGTATGGCCCCGGTCGTTCGCAAAAGGGCACGGCGGCGCTCACGGAATTCAACGTGACCATGAAGATCGACGGCAAGGATACGAAGCTGAAGTTCACGAAAGCCTCCGCCGATTTCGGCGAGCCGGAAAACACGCCGCTCGATGCTTTTGCCCGCGATCAGGACGCCACCAAGGACAAACGCGTCACCGGCCCCATCGCCTACGCCATTGATGGCGACGACAAAACCGCTTGGGGCATCGACGCCGGCCCCGGCAGGCGCAATGTGCCGCGCAATGCCGTTTTTGTGCTGGAGAAGCCCATCGAGGTGAAGCCGGACTCCGGCCTTGTGATTGGCCTGAGCATGAAACACGGCGGCTGGAATAGCGATGACCTCCAAACGATGAATCTCGGTCGCTACCGCCTCAGTGCCACCGATGGCCCCGAGGCCGAGGCGGACCCGCTTTACGGCAAGAAGGCCGAGTTTGCAGCCTTCCGAGCTTCCGTTCCCGAATGGAAGAGCCTCAACGACGAGATCGAAGCCGCTTGGAAGCCGCATCCCGAAGGCTCCACCACACTCGTGCTCGATGGCCGCGAGCAGCCGCGCATGACGGCGCTGCTGAAGCGCGGCGATTTCACCAAGCCCGGCGATCGCGTGAGTCCCGGCGTGCCCGCCATGCTCAATCCGCTGCCGAAGAACGCGGATAACTCTCGCCTCACCTTCGCGAAATGGCTCGCGAGCGATCAATCCCCCACCACGGCCCGTGCCTTTGTGAATCGCGTGTGGCAGTCCCTATTTGGAACCGGCCTCGTGGACACGCCGGAAGATTTTGGCACGCAAGGCAGCAAACCCACGCATCCCGAGCTGCTCGACTGGCTGGCCGCTGACTTCATGGAGAACGGCTGGAGCCTCAAAAAGCTCCTGCGCCTCATCGTTTCGAGCGAAACCTATCAGCAGAGCAGTCAGGTGACGCCCGAGTTGCTCGAACGAGATCCGTTTAATCGTCTGCTGGCTCGTGGGCCGCGTTTCCGCGTCGAGGGCGAAGTCGTGTGGGACATCCAACTCGCCGTCAGCGGCCTCTTAAACCCGTCCGTCGGAGGCCGCGGCGTGATGCCGCCAGCCCCACCGCATCTATTTGAGAAGCCCGCCAGCTATGCGCCCTTCCCTTGGCATGTGGAAGAGGATGCGCAGAAGTATCGCCGTGCCGTCTATGTCTTCCGCCGCCGCAGCACGCCGTATCCCTTCCTGAGCACCTTCGACGTGCCCAATGGCGAAAGCTCCTGCATCCGCCGCTCCCGCAGCAACACGCCGATGCAGGCCCTCATGACGCTGAACGAAACGATGAGCATGGAGGCCGCCAAAGCCCTCGCCGCTCGCATGGAGAAAGAGGGCGGCATCTCCTTCGGTTTCCGCCTTTGCACGAACCGCGAGCCGACGCCGAAGGAACTGCAGGTGCTGGAAGAGCTTGTGAAGCGTCAAACCTCCCGAAAAGAGGCGATTTCGCCGATGGTGGCGGTGGCGCGTGTGCTCTTGAATTTGGACGAGACGGTGACGAAAGAGTAGTCCGCGAGTGGTTTCGCGAATTACTATCTTCCGATGTCGCCCTTATTCATTTCAAGACGAGACGCCTTGCTGGCGATCGCCAGCCTCTTCGGCCTGATCTTTCTCACCTATGCGCGGGTGTGGCATGCGGACTTCATCTGGGATGATGACATTCATGTGACGCTGAACCCGTGCATCACCGGCTCCAAAGGCGTGCTCGACATCTGGACGAGCTCCGAGGCCCGCATCTGCCCGCTGACGCTGACGACTTTCTGGCTGGAGTATCAAATCTGGGGCCTCAATCCGCTGGCTTTTCATCTGGTGAATGTGGCGGTGCATGCGCTGAACGCCGTGCTGCTGTGGCGGGTGTTGTTGGGCCTCGGGGTGCGCGGGGCGTGGTTCGGCGCGGCGCTGTGGGCGCTGCATCCGGTGCAGGTGGAGACAGTGGCGTGGATCACGGAGCTGAAGAACACGCAGTCGGGTTTCTTCTTCCTGCTGACGCTGCTGGCCTTTATCCGCTGGCGAAAGCAGGGCAGGGGATACGGGTTGGTCATCCTGGGCTCCGTGCTGGCGATGGCGAGCAAGTCCTCGACGGTGGTGCTGCCCTTGGTGCTGGGCCTGTGCTGGTGGTGGCTCGACGGTCGCTGGGCGTGGCGCAACAGCCTGCGGCTTCTTCCTATTTTGGCGCTCTCTTTGCTCACGGCGCTGCTCTCCATTTGGACGCAGGTGCTCGAAGGGGGGATCACCGATGAATGGCATCTGACGACACCGGAGCGGCTGATCACCGCGGGAAAGGTAGTGTGGGCCTATCTCGGCACGCTGGCGAAGCCGTATCCGCTAATCTTTATCTATCCGAGATGGGAATTGCATGTGGAGGACTGGGGCTCCTACATCCCATCTGCGGCGGTGCTGCTCATGGCCGGCCTGCTGTGGCGGTGGCGTGCCCGCTGGCGGGCTGGTTTTATGGCCTTTGCCTTGTTTGTGGTGCTGCTGCTGCCGGTGCTCGGCTTGGTGGATCATTTCTTCCTGCGGTATTCGTTCGTGGGTGATCATTTTCAATACCTGGCGAGCATGGCTCCGCTGGCGCTGGCGGCGGCCGGGCTGGCCGCCTTCGTATCGCGGTGGAAAAAGTGGCTGGCATCGGCGGCTGGTGCCCTGTTGATCTCTGTGCTGAGCCTTCTTTCTTGGCATCACACGCGGTTGTTTGAGAATTCGTTCATTCTTTGGCGGCACACACTGGCTCACAATCCGAAGTGCTGGCTGGCCTGCGGCAATCTCAGTTATGAGTTTATGAAGAAGGGGGACTTGGCGAACGCAGCCATGCACGTGCGCCGTGCTCTCGCCCTCAACCCGAAGGATATCGCCTCCCTCCTCAATCTCGGCAGCGTGCTCGATGTGATGGGTAGGACGGACGAGGCCATCGGGACGACACGGGAGGCGCTGGCACTCTACGAACCCAATCCGCAGGCCCACAACCAGCTCGGCATGTGGCTACTCAAAAAAGATCTAGCTGCTGAGGCGGCGGTGCATTTTCGGAAGGCCTTGGATCATGGAGCGAATGGCGTGCTGCCGCGCATCATGCTCGGTTCCGCTTTGCTGCGCCAGGGGCTGGCGGACGATGCCATCATCGAGCTGCGGCAGGTGCTCGCCATCCGGCCTGAATCTGGCCAGGCGCATGCCAATCTATGCTTGGCCTTCCTGCAAAAACGGCAGGTCGAGGAGGCGCTGCATCACGGCGGAGAGGCGCTGCGCCATGAGCCTGATTTCGCTCTGGCCTACAACCACCTCGGGGCGGCTCTGGCTGAGGTCGGACGCATCGATGAGGCCCAGGCCCGCTACCAGCAGGCGGTGGACCGTGATCCTAGTCTCGCTCCCGCTCACTACAATCTCGCCTGCCTTCTGCGCACGCATGGGCAGACGTCGATGGCATGGCAGCATTTCGAAGCGGC
>JBEIGR010000239.1:0-7600 GCA_040381795.1 Verrucomicrobiaceae bacterium
CTGGAGAGCACGCTCGGCGCTGGCGATGTCGAAGGCGATCTCGGTGGGATGCACTTCGAGAGCGTAGCGGATGCCGAGCTTCTGATACTCGTCGAGGATGGGCTTGAAGCGCTTGGCGAAGTCGGCGTAACCGGCATCAATCTGGCCGGGGAGATTCGGCGGGAAGGAATAAACGAGGTGCCAGATGCTGCTGCCGGTGAAGCCGTTCACCACGCTGACGCCGAAGCGTTTCGCGGCATGGGCGGTCTTGATGAGCTCCTCGGCGGCACGCTGGCGGACGCCTTCGGGATTTCCATCACCATAAATGTGAGCGGGGAGGATCTGCTTGTGACGTGGGTCGATGTTATCGCACACGGCCTGGCCCACGAGGTGGGTGGAAATGGCGTGGCATTGCATGCCGGCGGCTTTCAGCTCGGCGCGTTTGGCATCGCAGTAGGCTTGGTCGGCCTTTTCGACTTCAAAGTGATCACCCCAGCAGGCGAGCTCGAGGCCATCATAGCCAAAGCTTTTGCCCTTTTGAAGCATGGTTTCGAAGGAGAGATCGGCCCACTGGCCGGTGAAGAGGGTGACGGGACGTGGCATGACGTGTGGTGGTTGAACGGAGGCCGGGAAGAAGGAGAAAGAATGCGGAATGTCGAATGTGGAATGTCGAATTTTTGAGGGGGCGGTGGTTCGGAAGAAAAGAGCGGACGAACCGCTAATGAGACGCTGATATGACGCTAATAGATGACATGAATCAGGATATCCGGCGCATCTCCCATCCTGCCTTTATCAGCGTCTCATAAGCGTCAAATCAGCGGTTTATAGCCTCCCGCCTTACTTCTTCCCCTTCTTTGGCTTTCCAGCAGGCACGGGTTTGCGCACCACGACCTCGACGGCGTTCTTCTGCGCGGCACCCGGCGTGCTGCGGCCTTCGGCGATCTGCTTTTCGAGCAGGGTTTGGAGCTTCGCGGCGGCCTCGGGCTTCGAGGCGAGGAGGTTGTTTTGCTCGGCAATGTCGGTGCTGAGATCGTAGAGCTGGCTTTCGGGGCTGCCTTTGGGGGCCTGACCGGGGCGGGGATCGCTCCAGCCGCCGGAATCGGCGCAGAGTTCCAGTTTGAGGCTGCCTTCACGGATGGCGAAGGAGCCGTTGATGCTGTGGTGGATGATATTGGGGCGTGCGGCCTCGCTCTTTTTGCCGGTGAGGGCCGGGAGGAAGCTGAAGCTATCCTCGGCGGCGGTGTCGGGCAGCTTCTGGCCGAGGATGTCGGCGGTGGTGGCCATGAAATCGGTGAGGCAGGTGAGTTGCGCGGTCTTTTGACCGCCTTTGACCTGCGCAGGCCAGCGCACGATAAAGGGCACGCGGTGGCCGCCATCGTAGATGTCCGCCTTGTGCCCGCGCATGTTGTAGCTGGGGTTGTGGCCCTTTTCGAGATGTAGTGGGAAGTTTGCCTGCGGAGAGCAGCCGTTGTCGCTGGTAACGATGATCAGCGTGTCTTGCGAGATGCCGGCCTGCTCCGTGGCGGCCATGACTTGGCCGATGGCATCATCGGTCTCCATGACAAAGTCGGCATAGAGGCTGAGCCCGCTTTTGCCCTGCCACTTCTTGCTCGGCAAGATCGGTGTGTGCGGTGAATTCAACGGCATGTAGATGAAGAAGGGCTTGCCGCTCTTCGCGTCGGCGGCCTTTTCGCGGATGATCTTCACCGCTCGCTCGGTGAAGGCGGGAAGCACATCCTCGCCACGGAAACCGGGGCTGCCGGGGCCTTCGCGGGTGAAGCTCATCTTATCAGAGCCGTTCATGACGAGCTTCATCGTCTCGGTGGGGTTCACCGGCACGCGGTCGTTTTCGATGAAGCAGTAGGGCACCATGTCGAGCGAGGCGCTGATGCCGAAGTAGCTATCAAAACCCACGCTGGTGGGGCCATTGGCGATCGGTTGGGTGTAATCGACATTATTGACCTGCGCGGCGTTTTCGATGCCGAACTCGGTGACCTCGCCTTTGCGCACCCAATCCATGCCGAGGTGCCATTTGCCCACGCAGGCGGTGTGGTAGCCGTTTTGCTTCAAGAAGGCCGGCACCGTGAGACGGCCCTGCTCGATCAAACGCGGCGAGAGACCACCGAGGACGCTGCTTTGGAGCTTGGTGCGCCAGGCGTAGCGGCCGGTCATCACGCCGTAGCGGGTGGGGGTGCAGACGCTGGAGCCGCTGTGCGCATCGGTGAAGATCATGCCCTCCGCCGCCAGCCGGTCCATGTGCGGCGTGGCGATTTTTCCTTCGGCATTGAGGCATTTCACATCGCCGTAGCCGAGGTCATCGCAGAGGATGAAGATGATGTTGGGCTTCGACGCAGCCGGCGAGAAGCCGGTGGAGGCAATGAGGAGGGAAAAGAGCAGGAGAAGGCGCATGGTGGCCCGCTTTAACGAAGCGACTCATGCTCTCGTTTCGCCTGAAAGCACGCGTGAGCGCCAGGCCATGAAAAACCGCTCCAGCGCCGGTCCAAAGGCTGCCAGCAAGGCCAGCACCACGCCCAGGCTCAGGCCCACTCGCAGGAAGGGATGCTCGGCCGCCACATTTGGCATCCAAAGGCCCGCTGCACGGTTCACCAGCAGCAGCAGCGGCACATGCAGGATGTAACACGGGTAGCTGAACTGCGAGAGCCAGCGGCACAGCGGCTCCACCTTCCTTCGCGAGGCCAGCCCGAGATGCCGTGCCCCGCCCAGCATGAGCACCAGACCCGGTAGCGATGACAGCGCCGCCAGATTGTACCATGCCCCCGAGCAGTGCTGATGCTTCAGCACGATGGAAACCACGGCGGACGCGGCAAAGAGCACGATACCAAGCATCCAGCGCCCTCGTGTGATGCTCGCCGTGAGCGATTCCCAGCGCCCGCTCATCCATGCCCCGATGAACCACAGCGGAAACAAGGCAGCGACAACCCACAGGCCTTCCACCGCCGCGCTGCTTTGCGCTTTCGGAGACACACGCCAGAGCACCAGAATCGTCACCAGCGTAGCCATCGTGGCTGCGGAGGCAAAAATGGTCGCCCGACCCGTCTTTCCACCCGCCAACATCAGCAGCATCGGCCACGCGGCATAGTAGAGCACCTCACAACTTAGGCTCCACGAGGGACTGAAGGCAGGAAACGAGGTGGTGAAGATTTGGAGATTGAAAAGGCTGGCACCGAGTTCACGCCACGGTGCAGCTTTTACCTCGCTCGCTCCAAAATCGAGCCCCTGCCGCCAGGCCGCTACCGCCAGCACCAACCCCAGCAAAAACAGCGGATACAACCGCGTGATCCGCGCCAGCGCATAGCGCCCCCATCGAAAGCTGCCCGTCTGCACCCCGCGAGCGATGGACCGGTGAATGCAGATGCCGGAGATGACAAAAAAGCACCACACACACCAGTCACCATTCCCGAAGACCGCCCGCGCCCACCGCCACTCCGCCGGATTCGTCAGCGGGTCCCAGCCAAAAGCCTCTGCTACGGCGAGATCAAAACCATGCGTGAATAGCACCATCAGCGCCGCGATGCCTCGCAACGCGTCGAGAATAAGCTCAGAGTCTTTATCAAGCCGTGAATTCATGATGGTACTCCGGTACCATCACGCACCATCATGGAATGCGGCAAATGCTTTATGCGCCCTTTACCACTCCAGCCACACGAGCTGGCGGCGCAGATCAAAGGTGACGCGGTAGTTCTGCAAAAAATAGCTACCGATGCGCGGAGCGCCCGGCATCACATCGATCTGCGCCTTGGGAAAAGTCGAGCCGAGCACCGTCATCCGAGGCACGGCGATCACTCTCACACCGGCTTTTTCCGGAGTGGAAGTGCCTCCGACACCGATCAAAAAGAAATTGCCCGAGATGGCCTGCCCGCCCGTGCCGTAGCCGAGTCTCTGGGCAAGTTTTTGATCAATCTCCACACCAAAACACGAACCCGTGTCCACGATGGCCTCCCATGACACCTTGCCCACGGTCACCCGGGCCATCGGCACGCCTCCTTTGAGGCGAAAGCTGGCTTTCACATGATTCCGGCTCGTCGGACCGCGAAAGCCCCCGAAGCCGAATTCCACCACCCGATTCGGATAATCGAGCGTGAGATGGCTGCAATGCTTCTGCGCCAAGTGAAAGCCGAGCACCGAGATGGCGAAATCACTGCTCAGGAAGTCCAGGCCGCCGCTGCTGCGTTGCAGGCGCACCACGCACGGAAGATTGTCCAGCCTCCACGGGCCGAGTTGCATGGTCTCAATCACGGCACCCATGCCGGACTCGTTCCCCATCACCCCCGTCATCTCGGGCCTCACGCTTGGAGCGGTGGCGAGGCGGTTTCGCACGGCCAGTGCGGCATCCAGCACGGTCATCGTCGCGCCGGTGTCGAGCAGGATGTCCTCGGTGCGGCGGCCGTTGAGGCTCACCTTCACCGTCGGCAGGCCTGCGCCGTCCATTTTCATCGGCACACGCACCACACCGCCCGCAGGCGAGTAGCTGCGCGTGGCGATTTTTCGCCCGTTCATCATGCGGGCACCCTGTTCCGGCGTCACCGCGAGGTCATTCAGCCGTGCCAGCGTGCCACCGGAGACTGGCCCATGGCTCACGCCGCAGCCCGCCAGCACGCAGGCAGTCAAAAAGCCAATCAAAACACCTCGAATCATGCCCGGTCCATGCGCGAGCCGCGATTTTCTGTCAATCGCTCACAAACTCTTGTGCCCGGAGTCGTACTGTCTCAGATTTTCCGTCTCCGCACTTCCCCGCTGAATGACCGCCTACTTCATCCGCCGCTTTTTGCTCATCCTGCCGACGCTCGTCGGGGCGACGATGGCGGTGTATTTTATCGTGCGCATGGCACCGGGCGGGCCGGTGGAGGCGATGATGCGGCAGGCGATGGCTTTGAACGCCAAAAGCAGCCAGCGTGACGCCGGTGGATCGCTGAGCGAGGAGCAGAAGGAGCAGCTCCTCGTGCACTTCAAATTCGATAAGCCCTACCTCATCGGCTACCTGATGTGGCTGGGAGCATTGCCGAGTGAGGAGAGCCGGCAGGTGATCAAAGTCGAATATGGCAAAAAAGAGGCGAGCGGCACGCTGAAGCGTCTGCTGCCCAAAGCTGAATGGAAGCCCAACAACGCCTACGAGCTCATTGAGGCCGTGCTGAATGAGAAAGGCGAGGTGCGTGACAAGTCTGGAAACCTCGTCCCCGGCTGGAAAGCCCGCTTTGAGCCGGAGAAGCAGCGTTTCGTGGTTTTCCGCCCGGAGTTCAACGGGCTGCTGCAGGGCAATCTGGGCATCTCCACCCGCTACAATGACCCGGTGGGCGGCATGATGCTGGAGCGTATGCCGGTTTCGATCTTTTACGGGCTGATCTCGTTTGTGCTCACTTACCTCGTCTGCATCCCGCTGGGCGTGGTGAAGGCCATCAAGCATCGCAGCTTCCTCGACAATGCGAGCTCGATCCTGATTTTCATCGGCTACGCGGTGCCGGGGTTCGTGCTGGGCAGTATTCTGGTGGTGTACCTGGCCGCCCGCATGGGCTGGTTCCCCACCGGAGGCTTCACGAGCGAAAACTTTGCCGACATGGGCTTTCTCGAAAAAGCTTGGGACCTCGTGCATCACGGGGCGCTGCCGCTGGTGTGCTACATGGTGGGCAGCTTCGCCTTCATCACCATGCTGATGAAGAACAACCTCATGGACAACCTGGCCTCCGACTACGTGCGCACCGCGGTGGCAAAAGGAGCGAGCTTCCGCCTCGCCGTCGTGGGCCATGCGTTGCGCAATTCGCTCATCCCCATCGCCACCACGCTCGGCGGCATCGTGACCATCTTCGTGGCCGGTTCCATCCTCGTGGAACGTGTGTTCGACATCAACGGTTTCGGCATGCTGAGCTTCCAGGCCGTGCTGGACCGCGATGTGCCGCTGATGATGGGCATTCTGACCATCGACGTGTTTCTCATCATGCTGGGAAACATCCTCTCCGACTACCTCGTGGCCTGCATGGACCCGCGCATTCGATTTGAATAAACCATGTCACCTCGCGCTCTCGGTCACACGCTCACGCTTTTCACGCTGCTCGCCGGTGCGCAGCAGCTCGCGGGGCTGCGTGTGCCGGTGCTGAAGATTCCGTTTCTCGCCGGTGCCTGGCCCGGCTGGGTGCTGCTGGCGGTGTTTCTGGCCTGCGGCGTGTATTTGCAGCTGCGTGGCAAACGCGAGTGGCAGTTCAGTCCGCTCACCTTGAAGCAGCTCCGCCGGTTCCGCTCGCTCAAGCGCGGCTGGTTGTCCTTTCTGATCCTGCTGGGCCTCGCGGGCCTCGCCATGCTGGACAATCTGCTCGTGGGCAAGCAGGCGCTCATGGTCAGCCATGATGGAAAGTGGTCGTTTCCCTTTCTGCGTGGCGATGTGATCCCCGGCAAGGCCTTCGGACTCGATTACGAGAGCGAGACGAACTACCGCGAGCTGCAAAAGAAGTTCCGCGAAGCCAGCAAGGGCGATTGGGTGCTCATGCCGCTCATCCCGTATGCGCCGAAACTCGACTCCGACGAGATCATCCAACAGCTCGAGCGCGATGCCTCCGGCAAGCTCCTCGCCCCCGGCGGCACGCAGCTCTTCAATGGCCGCGCCTACACGGTCTTCCGCGAGAAACCGGTGCAGAAGCGCCAGGAATTCACCTTCCGTCACGGTGTGCTCAATGGCGACATGATGGGCTGGGATGTGAATGGCGAGCAGGTGGAGAAGGCCACCTTCAAAGAGGGCGAGCGGGTGAAATATGATGACTTCACCGGTGGTAAGGCCGCAGCTCTCCAAGCGGCGGGCGGTGAGCAGCTTTTCACGGTCATTTACCCTCCCTCGCCGCCGTCGTGGCGTCAGGGGCACTGGCTGGGCACGAACTCGCAGGGCGGAGACATCCTCGCTGTGCTCTACGGCGGCTGGCAGCAGGCGCTGATTGCCTCCGTGCTGTTTTTGACCTTCGTCTTCGCCGCGGGCGTGACCATCGGCGGCGTGCTCGGCTACTTCGGCGGTCTCGCGGACCTGCTGGGCCAGCGTCTCATCGAAATCTGGTCGGTGCTGCCGTTCCTCTTTGTCGTGATGATCGTGAGCTCGCTGGTCGAGCCGACGATGATCATCCTCGTCGGCATCATCGGCGTGTTTGGCTGGATGGAGACCGCCACCTACCTGCGCACCGCAACCTATCGTGAAAAAGAGCGCGACTACGTCTCCGCCGCCCGCCTGCTCGGCGCGGGGCCGCTGCGTGTCATGTTCAAGCACATCCTGCCGAACACGATCGCCATCCTCGTCACACTCGCGCCTTTCAAGGTGGCCGGCATCATCACCGCGCTCGCCTCGCTGGACTTCCTCGGCTTTGGTCTGCCGCCCGCGGAGCCGAGCTGGGGCCGCCTGCTGCACGAAGGCACGGAAAACTTCAACTACCCCTGGATCGTCAGCGGTGCCTTCGCCGCCATGGTCATCGTGCTCGTGCTCGTCACCTTCGTGGGCGAGGCCGTGCGCGAGGCCTTTGATCCGAAAAAGTTCACCACTTACAAATGAGCCGAGAGCCAAGAGCCAAGAGCCGAGAGCCAAACCGCACGCGAAGCACCTTCGCGGCGCTACTGACTCTCTGCTCTATGCTCA
>JBEIGR010000240.1:0-7598 GCA_040381795.1 Verrucomicrobiaceae bacterium
AACACACCTATGAAAACCGAAATTAACAAGCTCTCGCAGACATCCCGTCGCGAATTCATGATGCGCACCGCCCAGACGACTCTCGGCGTCACGGTCATGCCCGCACTGAGCCTCAAGGCGGCCGAGGCCGTCAAATCTGGCCCTGGCACCCCCGGCTTCGGCAAGGCAAAAAACGTCATCTTCCTCTGGATGAGTGGCGGCATGACTCACATCGATACTTGGGATCCAAAAACCGGCTCGACCAAAGGCCCTACAGACCCCATCAAGGGCAAGGGGCAGATTGACTTCCTTGGCGGAACCATGGAAAACATGGCCAAGGTTTCTGACAAAATCGCCATCATCCGCTCCATGTCGTCAAAGACTGGCGTGCATGAGGCGGGTACCTACATCATGAAAACCGGCTATGAGCCACGTGGCACGATCGTTCACCCGAGTTTGGGTGCCTGGGGTTCTCACTTCCTCGGCCGAATCAAAGGTGTCACTCTTCCTGACAGCGTGGTCGTTAATAGCGGCAGCGCTTACCCAGGCAGCGGCTTCTTCCCGCCAGCCATGAGCCCGATTCCAATTTCTAATCCTGAGACCGGCCTTCAAAACATCAAGGCCACCACCTCGGAAGGCCAGTTCCAGAAGCGCGTCTCCCTCATGGATGAGTTCGACAGCTCTTTCCGCAAAAAGTTCCAGTCGGATGAGGTGAAGGCTTACTCTGAGTTCTATGATGAAACCATGAAGCTTATGAAGAGCGAAGACCTCAAGGCTTTCGACCTCTCGCAGGAATCTGCTGCTACGCGTGAAAAGTATGGTCGCACGCAGTTCGGCTCAGGTGCTCTTCTTGCTCGTCGTCTCGTCCAGTCCGGCGTTCGCTTTGTCGAAGTGCAGACTGGTGGTTGGGACATGCACAATAACATTGATACGGCCCTCGGAACTACCGCCGCTGGTATGGACAAAGTTTTCGCTGCATTGATCGAAGACCTCGCTGCGAACGGCCTGCTCGAATCCACGCTTGTTTGCATGGGTTCCGAGTTCGGACGCACGCCTGACATCAACGAAAACGAAGGTCGTGATCATTACCCTCTCGCTTACTCCACCGTCTTTGCAGGCGGCGGCGTCAAGGGTGGCTTCGTTTATGGCTCCACGGATAAGGATGGCCGCCGCGTCGCAGATCGTCAGGTCACGCCTCAGGATTTCCAAGTCACCATTGGTCATGCCATGGGCTTGCCTGTGGATGAAGTGGTCATGTCCCCCTCCAACCGCCCCTTCACCGTGGGCGACAAGGGTGTCCCCGTTACCGACATCTTCGCGTAGTTCGCGATAGAATACAGAGTTACAACTCGCACATAACACCCGGTCGAAAGACCGGGTGTTTTGTTTTGAGTGCGCGTGACCGGAAATTCAAGCACCTCAGACCGAAAGCACCTTCCGCCAGCGGGCAAGCTGCGAAGCCACGTTTTGTGGCGATGGGGCACCGATGCCTTTTCTGGCTTCCAGTGCCGTTTTTAGGTTCAGACAGGCCATCACATCCGCCTCGAAGGCCACAGAGAACGTTTGGAATTCCGCCAGACTCATCTCTCCAAACGCCTTCTTCTCCGCGATGGAGTAGGCCACGAGCTTGCCGATCACCTCATGGGCCTGCCGGAAGGGAACACCATGTTTCACCAGATAGTCGGCGAGATCCGTCGCGAGCAGCATGGGGTCCGAAGCAGCGGCCTCAGTCTTGGCGCAGTTCACATCCATGCCGCTCACCATCTCGGCAAAGACTTCCAAGGCCAGCGAGATCGTGTCGATCGAGTCAAACAGCGGCTCCTTATCCTCCTGAAGATCGCGATTGTAGGTCATGGGCAGGCCTTTGATCAGTGTGAGCAGGCTCATCAGGTTTCCGATCAGCCGGGCGGATTTGCCGCGAGTGAGCTCGGCCACATCTGGATTCTTCTTCTGCGGCATCAAGGACGAACCCGTGGTGTGGGCATCACTCAGCGTCACGAATCCAAACTCTGAGCTGGCCCATAAAATGACATCCTCACTCAATCGGGAGAGATGCACGCCGATCATCGAGATGGCAAAAAGCAGCTCCGCCACGAAATCGCGGTCGCTCACGGCATCCATCGAGTTTTGCGTCACGCCATCAAAGCTGAGCAGGCCCGCTACAAATTCGCGATCGAGAATGATCGTGCTGCCGGCGAGAGCACCAGAGCCCAATGGCATCACATTGAGTCGCTGACGACAGTCCACGAGCCTGGATGCATCTCGCTCCAGCATCTCCACATAGGCCAGCAGATGATGCGCAAAGAGTACCGGCTGCCCGCGCTGGAGATGCGTGTAGCCGGGCATCACCGTCTCACCGCCGCGTTCAGCGCATTCGACGAGAGCAGCCTGCATGGCGCGGGTGAGCTTCAAAATCGAGTCAATGCTAGAGCGGCAATACAGCCTCACATCGGTAGCCACTTGGTCATTGCGGCTGCGGGCGGTGTGTAGTTTTGCCCCGGCGGGACCAATGCGTTTGGTCAGTTCCGCCTCGATGTTCATGTGGACGTCCTCGAGAGCCTCTTGGAATTCAAAAGCGCCCTGTTCAATCTCAGCACGGATTGCAAGCAGGCCGTTTTCGATTTGTGACTGCTCCTCCGCCGTGAGGATGCCCGCCTTCAGCAGGCCCTTGGAGTGAGCGATCGATCCGGCGATGTCGTGGGCGTAAAGACGCCAGTCAAACGACACAGATTCTCCGTAGCGCCGCACGAGAGCGCTGGTTTCTTGAGCAAAACGGCCTTTCCACATAAGCAATAAAGGCGCGAGGCTACCGGGATTCACCCGCGACGCAACCTCTGCTCCACATGGCTTGGAACTTGGCTCCCACACAGGCTCTATTTGCCACCATTCTGTCACAGCCTTTGCTGGCCTCCCTCACCGCGCTTTCCCCCCCTGGATGGGGGCTTCGTTCGCCTTGCTGCTGCTCTGCATCGCTTTGATGCCGCTCTTCACCCCGCATTTCTGGGAGCATCAGTATCCAAATTCGCCGTGGGGCTAGGGCTAGTCACGGCGGGCTATTTTGCCTTTATCGCGAATGATTGGCATCCCCTGCAACAAGCCGCGCATGAGTATGTGAGCTTCATGGCGCTGGTCGGCTCCCTGTTTGAGATCTCTGGCGGCGTCATAATCCGCGTTAAACGTGAGGCCACACCGTTCATCAATACCGTCTTCCTGCTTATCGGAGCGGTGCTCGCCAATCTCATCGCCACCCCCGGTGCCTCGATGCTGCTCATTCGCCCGTGGATCAAAATGAACCACTACCGCGTCACCGGGCTGCACATCGTCTTTTTCATCTTTGTCGTCAGCAATGTGGGGGGCAGTCTCACGCCGGTGGGAGATCCGCCGCTCTTCCTTGGTTTTCTTCGAGGCGTGCCCTTCTTTTGGACCTTAGCACTTTGCTGGAAGGGCTGGGCACTCGCAGTTGGGCTGCTACTGGCCGTGTTTTTTGTCCTCGATATGCGCAACTTCAAGCGTGCTCCGAAGAATGTGAGGGAAAACGTCACCACACTTGAGGAGTGGCACTTCAGCGGCCTTCAGAATCTCTTTCGGCTCAGTGCTGTACTCGGTGCAGTGATGCTCCCGAAGCCTCTTCAGGAAATCAGCCTCGGCGGCGTGCTCTCCCTGCCTGCCATCATCATGATCGCCTCAGCGGTGATTTCGTATTTCACCACCCGAGCGGAAATCCACGAGGCCAACGACTTCAATTTTGGCCCCGTGAAGGAGGTCGGATACCTTTTCATCGGCATCTTCCTCACGACGATCCCGGCCTTGCAGATTTTGGAGCATGGCAGTGTGGCCGGAGTCTCCTCACTGTTAAGTTATTGCTTTGCCACCGGCTCGGTCTCCGCCTTCCTCGACAATGCCCCTACATACCTTGCCTTCCTGCCTCCGCGATGGGCTAGCAAGGCATGTCCTTGGACAGTGCAGCAGATGTTCTGAGCTTGTCACAGCAGCACGTGCCTCACCTGCTGACCATCTCACTCGGCGCGGTGTTCTTTGGCGCTGGTAGCTACATCGGCAATGGTCACAATTTCATGGTCAAAGCCATCGCCGACCGTTCCAAAGTCCACACGCCAGGCTTCATGGGCTACATGATCCGCTTCTCGATCCCTATGTGGCTGCCTATTCTGATCCTCGTGGGATGGATCATGCTGGGCCGCCTTTGAGATTTACCTCTGACGAGATCGTTTCAGATGCTCAAGCATGCTGTCCCAGTTACGAAGGACCGAGAAAAAAGTGGCATAAGAACTCGGCGCTCTTACGCCAGCTTGTAGCAATCCGCCCACTCGGCACGCGGCGCTGGTCCTGCCAGACGGGCGTTCGCCTCGTCGTTGCCAATGAAGCGCTTCGTGCTCGGATCAAACTGGAGATCGACGTTCAAATACTCGGCGATGGTGCCGAGGTTCAGGACCTGCGTGAGCAGGCCGGAGACGCTGAAACGCGACTCGGTGGTGCCTTCGCCCATGCAGGCTTGGATGAAGCTATTGAAGTGATTGCGCTTTAAAGAATGCAGCCCCATGGCGTCTTTGTGGTCCACCATCTTCGCTCGAGGATACAGGAGTGAATGGCGGTCGTGCGAGCCGCGCTGCACGAGGTAGTCACCCTGTTTGCGGTGGAGGAGTGATCCTGCATTGCCGGGATTGGGGATCACGATTTTGCCGTCGGGGCCCGGGTCGCCATACTTCTCCTCAATGTCGAACTTGATGTCGCTACCGGCTTTCCAATGCAGCTCCACGGCGGGCATCTTTTCGCCGCGGGCCGGGAACTCAAAACGGATGTCCGAGCTGAGCGGATAGCTGATGCGGTTGTAGTCCGCGAGCGCCAGCGGCGTGATGCGCGTGGGCAGGCCGAGCTTCAAATGATCGTGCGCAAAGTCGATGATGTGAGCACCCCAGTCGCCAAACATGCCGCCACCGTAGAGGTGGAAGCCGCGCCAGTTGAAGGGGTGATACATCTTGCTGTAGGGCTTCACTTCCTGCGGGCCGCACCAGAGGTCCCAGTTCAGTGTTTCGGGCTTCGGTTCCTCCGCTGGATAGCCCTTAACGAGCGCACGCTCCGCAGCATTCATGAACCACAGCGAGGGTGATTTCCACGCGTCGATCTTCACGATGTCATCCACGATGCCCGCCGCGAGCATTTGCTTGAACTGCTCCGCGCCAGCCGAGGTGTGGCCCTGATTGCCCATCTGCGTGACCACTTTGAACTTCTTCTCGGCACGCATGAGGATCTCCGCTTCTTCAAAAGTGTGCGTCAGCGGCTTCTCCACATACACATGCTTGCCGAGCGCCATCGCGCTGATCGCAGCGGTGAAATGCGTGTGATCCGGCGTCACCACGCTCACGGCGTCGATGTCCTTGCCCATCTTGTCGAGCATCTCACGGAAGTCGTTGAAGCGCTTCACGTCGGGGAAAGCCGTCAGGTTCTTCTCCAAACCTTTCGCTGTGACGAAGTCTACATCCGTGAACGCCACTGGCGTGGCAATGCCACCCGCCGTCAGCCCCGGAATGACACTGCCCGCACGTCCACCGATGCCGATGCAGCCCAGATTGATGCGGCGGCTCGGCGGCAGCTTCGGATTATCCGTCGCACGTGCGCTCGTGAGGTAGGCTGGGAGGAAATTAAAGCTCAAACCCGCCGCGACGGTTTGTTTGACGAAGCTACGGCGGGAAGGGGAAGGGGTTATTTCAGGTGTTTTCATGGTTCAGGAGACGAGTGGTAAAATCAGAGTTGGAGGCCAAAAGAGATAACTCAATGAGAGGGACATCACTTTCGAGAATAAGGCCCCAGATGCTCATGCATATTGAATCGGCGTTCATCGACCTTGCGCAGAATGGATGTGCCGCGAACAACGCCGGAAGATTTTTGGTCGCTGTTGAGGCCCTTCCAACGAAACTCGTAGCGGCAGGAGGCCACATCATCGGCGACGACTGTCCACGCGATGTCGTGCAGGCTGAAAACCTCGTTTTCGATCAGCTTGAACGTCTTCTCGAATGCCCCCTTCGCAGCCGCTTTGCCGACAAAGGTGTCATTCGTGAAAATGAACACGGCATCTTCCGCTACATGCGGGGCGTTCAGGTCCCAGGAGTGAGTGTTGAGCTTTTCGACGTAGGCCTTGAGAGCAGTTACGTGGTTCATGGGAGTTTCAGCCTCTGAGAGCAAGGAGAAGGCGAGGATTTTTATAGTCGGGAATTTGGTGCAGTCGTCCCGACTGCGTCAGATGAGTCCAGAGGACTCAACCACATTACAACTTCGCCTTCGCGCTCCAAAGGGCGGCGCTGCGGAACTCAGATCCCTCCGCTTTTGCGACGAAGCCGACGCGTCCTTTGCGCTCCTTGAAGCGTTCGTGGTTGGATTCGAGCACATGGTCGTCGATTTTGGCGAAGAAGTGATCGCCGCAGATTTCGATGGTGATGAGGTGCCAAGTGTTGGGATCGATTTTGACTTCGATTTTCGTCAATTCCTCACGGCGCGTTTCCTTGGCGATGCCGCTCATCTTTTGAATCCAGATGGCGGTGGGTGTGATCATCACGCGGCCTTGATGGAGATTCGGTTTATTCGTATCGCGGCACACGAAGCCGATCTTGCGGAGAAGGACCGAGCTTGAACTCGCCGGTCAACACATAGTCGCCGAGGTCCACGATGTGCTCGCACACAGCTTCATGGCCGTTCGGGCGCTTCTCGCTCGGGCCTTCCTGCACGGCGTAGGCTGCGCCATCCTTGATGCTCCAGGTGCCGATGCCGCCGCGCCAGCCGTCGGTGCCGGGTCGCTTATGTTTCGTGAAAGACTCCGGCTTATTAAAGGCCTCGGCGGCGATGAGCTTGTCCGGCTGGCAGGTCTCTGTGACGGGCGGAACGAGATCGGCCGCGAAGGCAAACGAAGAAGCGAGGGCGAGAGCAATGAACGGTGATTTCATGGGATGAGATGATGTCGGCGTGCCTTCTAATGGGCAGCGAGGTGGTAAACGATGCCGCCATCGACGTGAGAAAGCGCGGATGCGTCTGACGCTCGCGCACATCTGGCACCAACTTCACGGCCAGCGCATCCGAGATGGAGTAAAGCCCGAGCGGATCTAGCCCGCCCGCTGCGGAGTCACGCGGATCTTTTTCAGTGAGGAGCGGGAGGAGCATCGTGTGCAGTTGAAAGAGCGCCTCAAAACGGGATGTCGTCTGCCACGTTGGTTTCGATGAAATGGGCTTCATCTAGAGCTCTTTGTGCAGCTTGTTGATGCGGGGCGGCTTCGTCCTCTAGGCCTTCGGCGGTGAGTAGCCTAGCGACCTTTTCCTTTTTGGCCGCAAAGGTTCGCAGATCGGTGATGTGCTGGATTTGCTCGGGAGTGAGAGCGGGCTTCGACGGGGGTGGAGGTTGTTCGCCGCTGAGGTGGCGGGTGGCGCGGGTGTTGAAGGTGATGAGGCCGATCTCGGTGAGGCGCTGGAGGCTTTGCCAGGTGGATTCGTCGAGGATGTGGAGCTTGGGTGTGTTTCCACGCCACTCGGTCTCGTGGAAGAGGGCGCTGACGGCGGCGGAGCGTGAGGCTTCGCGCAGCACGGTGAGGACGACGGGGCTGCTTTCGCCGTGGAGG
>JBEIGR010000241.1:0-7597 GCA_040381795.1 Verrucomicrobiaceae bacterium
GAATACACTGAACGCACGGAAAATGAAGGCTGCACCCGTTTCTCTTTACTCACCCAAATGGTGAAAGGCTCTCCATGCTGTAAATGCTTATGATTCCGTGGCTTCCGTGATTTCCGTGGGCAATCATTCCCGTTTCTAGGGTAAGCGCGTGTTTTGATCACCCAGGGAGGTCGATCAGGCGAAGCAAAGTAGTCCTCTCGCTCCGCGAGAGGAACTCAGCCTGTGTCGGGCCTTTTCTTGAGAGCAGGGTTTGGCATCAAAGCATGAAAAAGCGCATGGCGTCGCCGCCATGCGCTTCGTGATTTCTTGAGGGTAGGGCAGGAGATTACTCCTCGCAGCAGCCACCGCAGCCGCCATCGCACCCAGCGCTGCATCCTTCGCAGGCGTAGTCGCCTTCGCATTCTTCGGCGATGCCGTTGTCGTCCTCTTCTTCCATTTCCTCTTCCTCTTCTTCCTCGGTGTCGGCATCCGTCGTGTCGCACACGCCATCACAGTCATCGTCCGTATCTTCGCAGTCCGCGGTGCCGTCGTTGTCATCGTCCATGTCTTCCTCGTCATCGACGCCATCGCCGTCGTCATCGCCGTAGCTTTCGCCGACTTCTTCAAAGAGGCTTTCCTCGCTCTCGACATCTTCTTCCTCGAGTTCTTCCTCGAATTCCTCTTCGAGCTCCTCGTCCTCCACGAGGGCTTCTTCCTCCTCGTATTCCTCCAGGTCTTCTTCGAGCGCTTCTTCCTCGGTTTCGTCGATGGTTTCGATCACGGCCACCTCTTCGTAGTAGTCGTCATACTCTTCGATGGTCTCCTCAGTGTATTCCCACTCCGAGTAGGATTCGAAGACTTCCTCTTCGCTGCCAAAGCATACGTCCATCACCTCGATGTCATCTTCGAGCACGGACCAAACCTCGTAGAACTCCGGGTAGGCGATGGAAATGATCTCCGAGTAGGCCCACATCGCATTCTGGAGGCGGTTCCACTGATGCATGTAGGAGGCGTAGCCCAGCTTGCCTCTGCCCTTTTGGCGGGTGCGGTCGAGGTCATTGATGAGGCCCACGAGATCCTTCAGCAGGCGCTCCTGCCAGGATTTCTCCTTCGCCTTGCCATACACCCTGTTCAGGTTCGCAAAGAGGGCGTCGAGCTGCTTGCTGCTCGTAGCTAGGTGCTGCTTTTCCTTGGCAGAAAGCGGGGCCTTCTGGCGGTAGCGTGCCACAGCCGGGCCGTAGTGATCCGAATACATCTCATAGGCGTTGTGCAGCGCGGAGATGCCGCGGCCGGACGTCACCTTGGGATACTTGCCGCGGATCATGCCCCAGCTCGCTGAGGTCTGCGTCAGGCCACGCCCCACATTCTCCAGGCCCTTGAGCATGTTCGAGTTCTTCTTGGCGATGCCCTCTTCCATCAAATCCAGCCCGTCCCAAGTATCGCTCAGGCCCTGCCAGTAGGGCTTCGTCTGCTTGGCCTTGTCATTGATCGGCTCGGACTGCTGCACGATGTAAATCACCGCTTTGCGCATGTCGTCCACTAGGCTCTGGGCCGTGGGTGCCTTACCTTTTTTGTGGGAGGCGGCCACTGGGGCCTTTTTGGCCGTTTTGGCTTCGAGGGAGACTGCTGACAGGCTGGCGAAGCCAAGGCACGCGAGCAGAGCGAGGGTGGTGTGTGTTTTCATGGGGTGAAAAGGCCGCAATTTTAGCGCAATACCCGTGCCTTTGTCACGGAGAATGCTTCAAGTTTATAGACTCACCCTCCGCAGCGGTGAATCACGCACTTGAAGGCTCCACCCGCGCCATCTGCTTCACCGTAACCAGCCCATTCAGCCATGGTTTGATAGCTCAGCTCCTCCCAGCCGAGTTCGCGGCACCAGGTGCGGTAATCGGTGAAATTGATGTCCGCCGTCAAATCCATGCGACCGGCGCTTTGCAGCAGCTCCGGCCAATAAAGCCGCTGATGCATGAGATAGCCTCGCAGCGTCCCGCCGGGCCGCCGGTGATACAACGCGGGAAACTCATCGCCATAGTCGATGGTCAGCATCTGCCCGCGTTTCCAGCCGGTGAAGCCGTTTCGCAGCCAATCGCGGATGCTGGGATGGATTTCGCAGCGCTGACCTTCGGGGAAGGTCGTGTGCTTCAGCGCCGAAAACGGCTGCGGATCGACTTCCAGCGGTCGCAGCTCCTCCGGCACCCAAACTTCATGCCAGCGGCCATTTCGCCACTCGATCAATGTGGCCGGAAAGGCATCGAGAAGCTCGTTGTGATAGATCCATGCCTCGCCGCCCGTCGCCGCGAGCGCGGATTCGAGCGTTTCATGCCACGTCACGCCTTTGAGGCGCTTCTGCTGCTGCTCACGAAGCACCGGCGAGGTCTCGACGATGTGAAAACGCATCCGCCAACGCCGCAGCAGACCGAGCGAGCGCTGCACCTGCTCCATGAGCTGCCCATTCCCCGCGCCGATCTCGATGACATTGCGTGCACCCTTCAACCACGCCGCGATGCGCTTTCCCAGCTCCGGCGAAAGCGTCGCCGACGTGCTGAAATCCCCGCGAGCGCCGACGGTCTTGATGTTCCGCGTGTAGTAGCCGCGCTGCGGATCAAACAGCGCACGGCTCATGAAGCTGGAAAAGGGTTCGGGCATGCTCGCGAGATGCTCGGCAAGAAACCACCTTCGTCATCCGCTTTTGATGCCTCATGCCTGTTCTCGACCTTTTTCGACTCGATGGAAAACGTGCCCTCATCACCGGTGGCTCACGTGGGCTCGGCCTGGAAATGGCGAAGGCGCTGAGCGAGGCCGGGGCGGAGGTCATCATCACCGGATCGAGTGAGGAGAACTTGCTCAAGGCATGTGAGGAATGGCCCTTCACCACGCTCCAGGCCGATCTCTCGAAGCCCGAGGAAGCCGAGCGGCTGTGCGAGGTGCTGCTGCGGGATCATCCGCCCATCGACATCCTCATCAACAACGTGGGCGGTCGCCGCATCAACACGCCGACGGAGGATCTGGCGCTCGAAGACTGGCAGCGGATCATCGACTTGAACCTCACGCAGGCCTTCATCCTCACGAAGCGCCTCGGCGGGGCGATGATCCCGCGAAAATGGGGCCGCATCATCAACATCGCCTCCATCAATGCTCTCTGGCCCGGCAAGGCGATGCGCGGGCGCAGCTACGAGACCTCGAAAGGTGCTCTCGCCATGTTCACGAAAGCCGTGGCGGCGGATTGGGCCGTGCATGGCATCACCGTGAACGCCATCGCGCCCGGTCCCTTCCTCACCGATGCCAACCGTCGCTGGATCGGCGAGAAGCCCGAGTTTGAGGGCGAAGTGGCCGCCAGCATTCCCATGGGCCGCTGGGGCAGGCCGGAGGAGATCGGGCCGCTAGCGCTGTATCTGGCGAGTGAGGCGAGCAGCTTCATGACGGGCAGTGTTTTGGTGCTGGATGGCGGGAAACTGCTTTGGTGAGGGCTTAACCAAACGAAAGCCGACTTGCGTTTAGTTTAACCAAACGATAATATGGCATCGTATGGTTAAAAGACGCTTCTGGCTCGATAGCATCGAAAAGCTGTGGAAAGCGCGGCCTATTTTGTGGCTGCGCGGCGTGCGGCGTGCGGGGAAGACCTCGCTGGCGCAGTCGTTGGATGGCGTCGAGTATTTTGACTGCGAGCTGCCCCGTGTGAGGCGGGCCATGGAGGACCCCGAGGCGTTTTTGAAGGGCGTGAAGGGCAGGCGAATCGTGCTGGATGAGGTCCACCGGCTGCCAAATCCGTCTGAACTGCTGAAAATCGCTGCGGATCACTTTCCGGGGACGCAAGTGCTGGCGACGGGTTCATCGACGCTGGGAGCGAGCAGTCGTTTTCGCGACACGCTGGCCGGGAGGAAGTCCGATCTCTGGCTCACACCGATGATCGAGGCGGACCTGGAGGATTTTGATGGAGGTGATCTGAACCGCCGCCTGTTGCATGGCGGGCTGCCGCCGTTTTTCCTCTCGCCAGAGCCGCCGGAGCGGGATTTTCAGGAGTGGATGGATGCTTACTGGGCCAAGGACATTCAGGAACTCTTCCGACTAGAAAAGCGCATGTCGTTCCAGAAGTTTGTGGAACTGCTTATTGCCCAAAGTGGCGGTATTTTTGAGGCCTCGAAGTTTGCCGCGCCCTGCGAGGTGACTCGGGTGACGATCATGAATTACCTTGGCGTGTTGGAGGCCACCTCGGTGGCGCTGGTGCTGCGGCCGTTCAGCACGCGGTTGTCGAATGAGATCGTAGCCGCACCGAAAGTGTATGGCTTCGACACGGGCTTCGTCTGCGCCCATCGCGGCTGGAGCGAGCTGCGAAGCGATGATCGCGGACGGCTGTGGGAACATTATGTGCTGAATGAAATGAGCGCCCGCGTGCCGCTCTCCAGCCTGCACTACTGGCGGGACAAGCAGGGACACGAAATCGACTTCATCTGGCAGCCGCGCGGAAAGCCGGTGATGGCCATCGAGTGCAAGTGGTCCGCAAAGGACTTCGATCCCGGCAACTTCCACATCTTTGCCAAATCGTATCCCAAGGCCGTGCTGGTCGTCGTTGCCACCGATGCACAGCCTGCTTTCACTCGCGAGTATGGCGGCGTGAAGGTGGAATTCATCACGCTGGACACGCTGGTGGAAAGAATCACTTCAAAATAAGACACTCAATGAATACCCCCCACCCACTTCGCGGCGTCCTGTCCGTTTTCCAAACCCCTTGGCTGGAGGATGAGACGCTTGATCTCGAAACGCTCGAGCAGGAGATCGCGTGGCTTTACGACTGTGGGGCGAATGGGATCGTGATGGCGATGGTGTCGGAGACGTTGCGGCTGGATACTGATGAGCGGGAGGCGCTGGCGGCGGCGGCGTGCCGGTTTGGGAAGGAACGTGGCGTGGTGGTGATCAGCGTGGGCGCGGAGTCGTCGAAGGTGGCGGAGCGGTATGCGAAGCATGCGGAAGGTGTCGGCGCGGATGCGGTGATGGCGATTCCGCCGGTTTCCATCGGCATCGGGGAAGGCGAGTTGCTGGCGTATTACACGCGGATCATCGAGGCGGTCCGCCTTCCGGTGATCGTGCAGGATGCGAGTGGGTATGTGGGCAAACCGATGCCCATCGCGATGCAGGCGCGGCTGTTGGAGGAGTTTGGGCCGGAGCGGGTGCAGTATAAGCCGGAGGCGAGCCCCATCGGGCCGAAGCTGAGCGAGCTGCGGGATGCGACGAAGGGCCGTGCCCGTGTGTTTGAGGGCACGGGCGGCATCGCACTGGTGGATTCGTTCAAACGCGGTGTGGTGGGCACGATGCCGGGGGCGGATCTGATTCGGGGCCTCGTGCCGCTTTGGAAGGCGCTGGAGGCGGGCGATGCGGAGAAGGCGGACCGCATTCACGGGCCACTGGCGGCGCTGGTTTCGATGCAAACGAGCCTCGACGGCTTTCTCGCGGTGGAGAAGCATCTGCTCGTGCGGCAGGGCATCTTCAAAAACACGCTGGTGCGCGGCCCGGTGGGCTTCAAACTGGATGCGGAGACCACTCGCGAGGTCGAGCGGCAATTTGACCGGATGATCGCGGCGGCGGAGTCGTGATCGCGGGGCAAATCTCGAATTTCCAAGCGGGGTTTCCACGCCACTAGTGCGGGATGATGGACCCAAATGCGCCCCAATCCCTCCTCGGCATGATGCCGGGGGAGGTGGAGGCTTTGATCAAGGAGATGGGCGAGCCGGGTTTCCGGGCGAAGCAGGTGGTGGAGTGGACGTTTGTGCGTCGCGTGGCGGACATCGAGGCGATGACGAACCTGCCGAAGGCGCTGCGTGAGCGGCTGAAGGAGCGGCTGGTGACGCGGACGATGACCATCGCCACGGTGACTGGCTCGGCGGATACGACGCGGAAGTTTCTGCTGAAGCTGAACGATGGCCGCTATGTGGAGACGGTGCTCATCCCGGCAAATCCGGCGCTTTACGGCGGCAAATCGGACCGGCGGACGCTGTGTGTGTCGAGCCAGGTGGGCTGCGCCTATGATTGCAAGTTCTGCGCCAGCGGGCTGGCGGGCTTCACGCGGAATCTGACGGCGGGGGAGATCGTGGAGCAGATCGTGCAGGTGGAGGCGCACACGGGGGAGCGGGTGGATAATCTGGTCTTCATGGGCATGGGCGAGCCGCTGGCGAACTTTTCGAACTTGGTGAAGGCCATCGAGATCCTGAACGCGGAGTGGGGCATTGGCATCGGGGCGCGGCACATGACGGTGAGCACGAGCGGGCTGGCGCCGCAGATCCACAAGCTGGCGGATTTCCCGCTGCAGATCCGCCTGGCCATCTCGCTGCACGGGGCGAGCGACCCGGTGCGGAATGAAATTATGCCGGTGAACCGCAAGTACCCGCTGGCGGAGCTTTTTGAGGCGCTGGAGGCCTGGAATGCGAAGCGAAAGCAGTTTCTCACTTTCGAATTCATCCTGATCGAGGACGTGAATGACAGCCTCGATCAAGCCCGGATGCTGGCGAAGCGGGCGCGGAGTGTGAATGCCAAGGTGAACCTCATCCCCTACAACACCGTGGACGGCCTGCCGTGGAAACGGCCCTCGGAGCAGCGGCAGGACGCCTTTTTGGAGGTGCTGACCTCGGCGGGGGTGACGGCCACGCTGCGGCGGGAGAAGGGCCATGACATCGCCGCGGCCTGCGGACAGCTCCGGCTGAAGCAGGAAACGAGCGAGGGGATCATCGAATCGCCGATCCCGGAGAAGCGGATCACGATTGGGGGTGGGAATTGAGCTTGTGGATTCATTAGGATGGCTGTAATTTCTAGAAATTGGCTTTCGCATGCATGGTTTCCATTTCCAGACCCGGCTTGGTGCCTGGTTGCTGATGCTCTTGGGCAGCATCGCAGCCGGGGGGAATCCTGCGTGGGCGCAGCCGGAGGGGCAGGGGAGCAGCGCGGGGAAATCCCTCTCGGCATCGGCAGTCCGGATCGCTCCGCTGGAGCTGCCCGCAGTGGTGGCCGGGGGGGAGGAGGTGGATCAGAGCCTGTTCGCCCTGGGTGGGGTGTTTCCATATGTCTGGACGGCCCCGCTGGGGCTGCCTGAGGGGCTGGCACTGAGCCGCAGCGGCCGGCTCTCTGGCCGGGTGGTGCGGCCCGGCCACCATGTGCTGGGGGTGCAGGTGAGGGATGCGCAGGGCGGCACGGCGGATGCCAGCCTGAACCTCGAGGTGAGGCAGCCAGCCCCGCTGGCCGTGGGGAATCTGATCTTTATCGACCGCAACCGCAACGGGCGCGCCGACAGCGGCGAGGGCGTGCCCGGGGTCATGGTGCGGCTGTTTCGGGCCGGGGCGGATGCGCTGGCGGCTGTGCCCTCGGTGCCCGCCGTGCGGACGGATGCCCGGGGATGCTACCGGTTTGGCGGTCTGGCCGCCGGCCGCTACTTCGTGCAGGTGCCTCCCACGGAATTTCAGCCTGGAGCGCCGCTGCACGGCCTCGTTTCCCTGCCCGGCGCGGCGGCGGATGATGGGCGTGATGATGACCGGGGAGAAAATGGCATCGACAGCCCGCGGCCGGAGGTCACCGGCGTGGCGAGCAGCGTGTTTTCCCTGTCACCCGATGCCGAGCCGGTGGCCGGGGGGATGGA
>JBEIGR010000242.1:0-7586 GCA_040381795.1 Verrucomicrobiaceae bacterium
GTTTGAGGTCAATGACGATGCCGAGATCAAGATGAAGGATGCGGATTTCGACATGCTCGTGCTCCTCGAAGAACTCATCAATCCCGAGGACCCGCACTCCAGCGTGCGCCAGGAGCTTGGTTTCCGTGCCGAACGCTTCGCCCCCATGCTCACGGAAGATGTAGAAGAGGAGGCGGAGGCTTGGGTCGATCCTCCCCGCCGCCGGGAGAAGGAACTGGTGGAGATTTGAGGCCCGGAGATGGACACAAAGTTCCGCAAAGCCAGCCGGTCATGGACCGTTTGTTCCAGCGTGAAGCTACCATTCCTCGCGTTCTCGTTTTTTGTCGGCCCCAACTTGCTGTTTGCGGTCGATTTTGCCCGTGACGTGCAGCCGCTGCTGGCGGAGCACTGCCTCGAATGCCACGGGCCAGATGATTCCAAAGGCGGCCTGGTGCTCACCAGCCGCGAGTTGGCTTTGAAGGCACTCAAAAGCGGAGCCCATGGCATCGTGCCGGGAAAGCCGGACGAGAGCGAGATGATCGCCCGCCTGCTCTCCACAGATCCCGAGGAGCAAATGCCGCCGCCCAAGCACCGCGAAAAGCATCCCATGAATTCGCGTGGCATTGAGGTGCTCAAAAAGTGGATCGCTGAAGGAGCGAAGTTTGAGCAGCATTGGGCTTACAAGCCGGTCACACGTCCGAAGGGTGATGGCATTGATGGCTTCATTCGCACCAAGCTGGCTGAAAAGGATCTGTCACCGTCTTCCGAAGCGGATCCAATCACTCTGATCAAACGCGCCACCTACGACCTGCACGGTCTTCCACCCTCACTGTCCGACTTGGCTGACGCGTCCGACTGGTCGGACCAAAAATACGAAGCACTCCTCGATCGCCTCCTCGCCTCCGAACGCTTCGGTGAGCGCTGGGGCAGGCATTGGCTCGATATGGCTCGCTACGCGGACAGTGATGGCTACGAGAAAGACCGTCCGCGCCCGGATGCGTGGCGTTTTCGTGATTGGGTGATCCGGGCCATCAATGACGACATGCCATTCGATCAGTTCACCATCGAGCAGCTCGCCGGCGATCTGCTGCCGGAGGCCACGCCAGAGCAGATCGTGGCCACCGCTTTCAATCGCCAAACGCTCACGAATACCGAAGGCGGCACGGATCAAGAGCAGTTCCGCATCGAGGCATGCATGGATCGCACCGAGACACTTGGCACCGTTTGGCTCGGCCTCACCGTCGGCTGCGCCCGCTGCCACACGCACAAATACGACCAAATCACGCAGACCGAGTACTACCAGCTCTTCGCCTACTTCAACAATGGCGACGAAGCGAACCGCCAAGTGCCCACCTCACCTGCTGAATGGGCGGCGTATGAAACGAAGAATGGTGATGCGGTGAAGAGGCTCATCCCACTGCGCAAAGCTCTCGATGCCGCGAAGGCCGAGCTACCCGTGAAGCTGCCGACATGGGAAAAAGCCATCCAAGAACGCCTCGCGAAGGCCGCAGCGGCCAAAACGATGCAGAAGTTTGAATCGCTGCCCATCGCGGAAATGAAGGCCAAATCGGCGAAACTCAAAAAGCAGCCTGATGGCTCTCTTTTAGCCGAAAACAAGACACCGAAGACCGATAGCTACACTCTGAGCGTCCGCAGCCACGCGAAGCCGATCACGGCCTTGCAGCTCGAAGTGCTACCTGATGCTTCCCTGCCCTCGAACGGCCCCGGTCAGAACAAAAACGGCAACTTCGTGCTCACCAAGCTCTCCGCCTCGGTGGCGCAAAACAAGGCCCGCCGTGAGATCATCCTTCACTCGGCGATAGCTGACTTCGAGCAGAAGACCTTCACCGCCGATAAAGTGCTCGATGCGGATGATCAAACCGGCTGGGCCATCTCCGGCAGCACCGGCAAGAAGCACACGCTCACGCTGCAACTGGCTGAACCACTCACGTTGAAAGCAGATGAGACGCTCGTGATCGAGCTGGAGCAAAACTACAAGCAGCTCGGCCATACCCTCGGGCACCTGCGCTTGCTCGCCGCGAGCGAGGAGACGGAGGACAGCATCGCCCCGGAGACCGTCCGGAAGATTCTCAGTGAGGAACCGAAGCGCCGAAATCCCGTCGTGATCCAGCCGCTATGGGATTGGCTGGCCAAGGTTGATCCCGAAGTCGTCGCTGCGGAAACCGCCTTGAAGCTGGCGGAGGCGAAACTGCCGAAACCGCCACTCATGGACGTGCGAGTGATCGCTCAGCGCACCAACAACCCGCGCAAAACGAACCTGCTGCATCGCGGTGATTTCCTTCAACCTGCCGATGAAGTCACTCCGGGTGCGCTTTCGACGCTTCCTCCACTGAACGGTTCCTCGCGTCTCGATCTCGCCAAATGGCTCGTGAGTAAAAACAACCCACTCACACCCCGCGTGACCGTGAACCACTTCTGGACGCGGCTCTTCGGCGAAGGCCTCGTGCATACCGTGGCGGATTTCGGCGTGCGTGGCGATGCTCCGACGCATCCTGAGCTGCTCGATTGGCTGGCCGATGAGTTCATGAAGCAAGGCTGGAGCCGGAAGAAGATCCTCAAGACGATCATGATGTCGGCGACGTATCGGCAGAGCAGTGTCACGCCAGCGAACTTGTCCGCCAAAGTCGCGGAAATCGATTCAAAGAACTACCTCCTGTGGCGTCAAAACCGTCTCCGCGTGGATGGCGAGATCGTGCGTGATCTTTACCTCGGTGCCAGCGGCCTGCTCTCCGCGAAGATCGGCGGGCCGAGCGTGTATCCGCCGATCCCGGATGGCATTGATTCGCTGAGCTATGCCGGGAACTTCAAATGGATCACGAGCACAGGGGAGGACCGCTACCGCCGCGGCATGTACACCTTCTTCAAACGCACCGCCCCGCATCCTGACCTCACCACGTTTGACTGCCCGGATGCCAACACCACCAACGTGCGCCGCACCGTGAGCAACACACCTCTTCAAGCTCTCACCACCCTCAATGCCGAAGCCTTCTCCGAAGCCGCTCAAGCCCTCGCCAAGCGCATCTTAAGCGATGCGAACCTCAAAGACGATGCTTCACGCCTCACGCGGACGTTGCGTTACTGCGTGGCTCGCAGCCCGAAGGCGCAGGAAATCTCCACACTCCAAAAACTGCTCGAAGAGTCCCGCTACACTTACCAAAACACTTCCGCTGACGAAGCGAAAGCCGCCAACGGCAATCACGCGGTGCCCAATATCCCCGCCGCCGAAAATGCCGCCTGGGTAGCGGTGACTCGCATCGTGCTGAATCTGGATGAGCTGATCACGCGGGAATAGAATTGCCTAGCGGCGTAGCCGGATGCGTGAGGGGGACATCCACTCCTTGTGGAGCACCGTTTTACCGTCGTAGCTGCACTCGTGCATGTGCTCGAAGGCATCGATCACCTTGCCGGGCAGCCATTCGCCCGCAGCATTGCGGATCTCGACCTTGGTTCCGATCTTGTAGGTCTTGTAGGCGTATTCGCGGATGTCTTCCGGCGAAACCCAGGCTCGCTTCGAGTAGCGGCTTTTATCCGTGAAATGCACGCGAACCAGTTTGGGATCGCCACTGCCATCGAATTTCACATCAATGACCTCGGCTTTGAACCAGGTCTTGCCCTCACGGGCCTCGACGAGTGCTCCGATGCCTTCCTTCACGTCACGAGCCGTCTTAGAAAGGACGAGCTCACCGTTGAAGCGCCCTGTGCTGGCATAGATCGGCTTTCCTTCCGCCACGAAAGCCATGTAGCGCTCTGCAAAGACGCACAGCTCATCAAAGCTGATCGTGCCCGTCTCATCGACATCCATCGCCACATCACCGGACCACGCCCGCAAGAGCACATCCGTGAAACGCCAGCCGCTGTAAGCGAGATTGCACGAGCCGGTGGTGCTCAGGGCACCGAAGGAGATGGGCGTCTTCGTGCGCACCTTCGCGAGTTCCACGAGGCCACCGGAGAAGCAGCAGTCGGAGAAAAGCAGCGCCTGCGAGCCTTCAAATTTCGCTTCGATCTTCCCCACGAACCACCCGATGGGCATCGGGCCATCGAAAGCATAAAAGGTATGCGCCCCGGTCTTGGGATCGTAGCCGCCGTGGCTACTGTAGTAAAAGATCAGCGTCTCATCCTCCGTGCTCTCCGCGAGAAAGGCGGGAAACTGCTCGGTGATCTCCGCCTTCGTGGCGTCATCGTCTTTGAGATACAGGATCTGATCCTCCGGCACGCCGCGTTCGATGAAAAGCTCCACCAGCGGATCGTCGAGGCGGTCAGAGATCGAGAAGGATGTGGCACCGTCTTTTTCACCTTCAAATCGAGCGAGGCTGATCACCACGAGGCGTGTGTTCTCTGGCGACCACCTGGGCGTGCGCCGGGGCTTGTCTGCCGCAAAGCAAACACTGCCGCAAAGGCTAAGGAGGAGAAGAACAAGCGACTTCATTGACGCCAGCATTGCACGAACTGGACCATCCCACTACTCTGCCGCTGAACAAAATCTCTCCATGCTCCGCACTCTTCTCCTTACCTTCACCGCCATCGTCAGCGCCGCTTCGGCTCAAACCGTGGCCTTCCAATCGGAAACGCACATCGCCGTCGCCAACCTCGCGGATACCAAGCCTAAAGTCCGCAAGCTCGTCGAGGGATCTGACCCCAGCCTTTCGCCCGACGGCACGAAGATCGCCTACACGAAATCAGACGATGCCGGAAACCGCCGCATCGCCATTCATGATCTTTCCACGGGCAAATCGAGCCTGGTGAAGGGCATCGAAGGCCAAAACGAATTCGGAGCCATCTGGAGCCACGATGGCCAGACCCTGCTCTTCAATCATTTCATCGAGACGGATTGGTCTCTGGCCTCCGTGAACGCCTCCGGCGGCGGTTTTCAGATCGTTATCGACAAAGGCGTGCGACAGGTGGCAGGCTTTGCCAACATCCCCGGCACTTCCGATTGGCTCTGCCATGACTTGGAGAGCTTTTACCTCGCCAAAATCGATGGCAGCGGAGCCGCAAAATTGACCGACCTCCCCAAAAGCAAAGCGATCGAAGGCTTATCCATGCCCACCCACCTCAGCGTATCCCCCGATGGCAAAACCGCGCTGCTTGAGCAGCTCGTCGATGCAGAGGCCAAGCCCGAAGATGAAGGCCCACCCTCCGCCGTTTTTCAGATCGAGATCGCCACGGGCAAGATCACCCGCGTGACGCCGAAAGGCCTCTACGCCGATGGCCCAAGCTGGCTGCCCAGCGGCAAAGAGTTCCTCTTTGGTAGCTTCGATTCCAAAACACAGGCCGAGAGCATCTACCGAATGGCCATCGAACCCGGCTCCAAACCCGTGCTTGTGCTCAAAAAGGCCCGCAATCCCAGCGTCGCTTCCAGCGAACGGGTTCTCACGAAGAAAACCGTCACCTATGTGGACTGCGTGTTTTCTGCGGGCTCCGCCGAGTTGGTATTCAAAGACATCGAAGGCAAAGAAATCCGCGCTGGCGTGATGACGAAGGCTCAGCGCACGGGCATGGCTGCCGATGAGTTTTATGTGAAATTCCCGGAGCCGATGATCCGCCACACGGACGACTCCGATGCAAACAAGGCCATGGTCGGCAAAAAGTTCATTCTCTTCATGGATGCGGAGGATTCCGTCGTCGAAATCAAGGCGGCTCCATAAGCCGAGCGGACCTAATCACGCTTTCAAACTCTCCCACGGCGGCCAGCCTGTGGGATCGTGGTCAAAGACCGCTCCCCTGCCCTGTCACTGCACGAAAAGAAACTGCGATCCGGTGATCAAGGCATGAAGGACATCGGCGACGGCTTTTTCGCCGCGTTCGGTGACCACCTCATTCATGATGGCCTTTTCATCTCCCGTCGGCGCACGGCTCAAAAGGGCTTCGTATAGCTTCTCGACCTTGGCCTGCGTGGTGGACGCCGTTTGAAGGTTTTCCGAGAGCTTTGAAACAGGGCTGGTGAGGGCATCGAGGACGGGGCCGTTGATGAGAGCAAGGGCCTGAGGCACCGAGGCATCCGTGCTGGCGTTTTCGATGAGTTCACGGTCACTCTGACCAAAGGTGCGGAGGAAGGTGCCGGCCTTGGCGGGGCTCTGCTGCTCGGATGCACGGGAGGTGAGGCTGAGGCCGTCTTTGCCCCCACCGGCCTTCGCGGCGTTTTTGATGAACTCGCGGCGCTGCTCCTTGGTCATGCTGACGAGCAGCTTGGGATCGATTTGCGGACGCTTCGGAGTGTCCTGCTTGGCTTTGTAGCCTTGGCGAAGGTCGGCAGCACGCTCCTCGCCGACGAGGGCGATGAGGAAGTCGCGTTCGGTTTCGCGGCGGAGCTGCTGGGCCTCGCGGCTGATGGCTTTCACGTCGATGCTGCTTTCCGTGCCGTTCTTTTTCGCCTCGGCGAGCTGCTTTTGCATGTTGGCCAGCTTCTCGCGGTTCGCCGTGAGGCGGTCGGCGTTTTGGCGGGCGATCTCGACGATGCCTTCCGCACCTTTGTCACGCAGGGTGCCGAGGAACATGGCGAGATCGTCGAGATACTGATGAAGGCGGACGTTGTCGTCATCGACGGCGTCGTCCATGTTTCCCCGCGTGAGAGTGACGAGGCTGTCCCAGATCTGCTCGGCACTCATGCGGCGGAGGATCGGGCCGGTGAAATGATACACCTCGCCCGCAGGCACTTCCTGTGCGGTGGCGGCCAGCTGGTAGGCATCCGTGTTGTAGAGCACGCGGAGGAAATCCTTCAGCGCATACTTCTTCTCGATCATGAGCTGCGTGAGGTACTCCATCAGCGCGGGATTGGCGGCCACGGTGCTGTCCGTCATTTGATCCACCGGCTCGATGAGGCCAAGGCCAAAGGCCTTCTTCCACATGCGATTGGCGATGACGGTGGTGAAGCGCGGATTCTCCGGGCTGGTCATCCATCCAGCGAAGGCGGCGATGGTGCTCTGCCCGTCCTTTACCGGTGCCTCGGGACCAAACATGGCCTTCGGCGTGACTTTGTCGCCGGGCTTGGCGTTGGTGTATTTGTAGTCATGCGGCAGGGCGGGCAGCTTTCCTTCCTCCCACTGGGCGCTGGTGTAGCGCAACGGCTTCATCACATCCTGCATGGCCTGTTTGACCTTTTGCAGATCTTCGCGACTGACCTCGGACTCGGCATACTTTTTGCCGGCTTGGAACTTCGCGAGATATTCTTTGCGCTCCTTTTTGTCCATGGACTTGAGCGCGGCCTTGTCGATCTCGGGTGCCCTCGATTTTTTGAACACTTCAAAGCCCCGGCTCTTGGTATCCATGCCCCAAGTGAAAGCGGCCATGTGGTAGTAATCCATCTGCGTCCACTTATCGAAGGGATGATCATGGCATTGGGCGCAGACGATGCTGGTGCCAAGGAAGACCTGCACGGTGTAGGCGAGGTGATCGAGCTTGTTCTCATCCCGCTGCCAGAAGCCGATGCTGCCGCTGTCCCACACGCCGCCATCGGTGGTGAGAAGATTGCGCACCATCTGGTCATAAGGCGTGTTCGCGTGAAGCTGCTTTTTGAGCCATTCCTCGTAGGCCTCGGCAGTGAGGCGGCCTTTCACATTGTCAGAGAGGCGGAGTACATCGGCCCAGTA
>JBEIGR010000243.1:0-7586 GCA_040381795.1 Verrucomicrobiaceae bacterium
GCTGACAATGTCCTCAAGAACTCTTCCGCGCCAAAACCATGAGCGACTCACCGCCTGACTCCACCGCCCGCCGCACGATCATGCTGCGCCTCGCCCTCTTCATCGGCGCAGCACTGCTCGTGCTCGCCTTTGCCTGCTGTTTCCTCGTCAATGAGGCCGAGCACGTCATCGTCCTGCGCTTTGGCAAGCCCCTGCGCACGGTGGAGCAGCCCGGGCTGCACTTCCGCCTGCCAGTGCCGCTTGAGCACCTCGTGCGCATTGACCGCCGCCTCCAGCACGCCGAGATACGCATCAGCGAATCGCTCACGCGTGACCAACGCAATGTCATCGTGCCGGTTTTCTTCACCTGGCGTGTGCAAGAGGCGCTGACCTTCCACACCGCCGTGCGCGATTTTGAGCCTGCGCGGCAAAAGCTAGACGCCCTCATCACCAGCGCACGCAACACCATCCTAGGCCGCCATGACTTCGCCGATCTCGTCGGCGACGAGCGTGTCGGAGCCTCCATCCCCGCGCTGGAGAAGGAAATCCTGACTCTCGCCGCACCCTATGCACTCAAGCAGCTCGGCATCGACCTCACGACCACCGGCATCACGCAGATCCAGCTTCCGGAGGCAAACACGGAGTCGGTCTTCCGTCGCATGAGAGCGGAGCGCAAACGCGAGGCCACACAATACCGTGCGGAGGGCCGCGCCAAGGCGGCCGAGATGAAGGCGGAGACTGATAAGCAGGCCTCCTTCCTCATCGCCGATGCGAAACGCCAGGCCGAGGAGATGCGCGGCAAGGCCGAGGCCGAGGCCGCTGCCATCTATGCCGCCGCGCATGGCAAAGATCCTGCCTTTTACCGCTTCCTGCGGGAGCTACAGAGCCTGCGCACCGTCGTGGACAAAAACACCACCGTCGTGCTCGACACCTCCGTGGCCCCCTTTCATTGGCTAAAGGTCAAGGAGGGGGATGGGAATCCCGTAAAGCCCGTGGAGAGCCTGCCGACGTCACCCGCGCCGATTGGAACCGACCCGTGATGACCCCTTCACCACAAGCCCCCTCACCCCTGCGCCACGACGGCCATCTCGTCGAGGCGCTGCTGCTTTTCCTGAAGCAGCTCACCGCGCACGCACGCTGGGTCTTTGTGGTCCTGCTTTTGCTCTATGCCATCTCCGGCATCCGCACCATCCAGCCGCAGGAGACTGCTCTTGTGCGCCGTCTGGGCCGTCTTCAGCCAGACTTGCATGGTCCTGGTCTGCTCATCGGTCTGCCCGCGCCTTTTGATGAGGTGCTGCGTTTTGAGACCGGGCGTGATCAGAGCCTTCCACTCGATCAATGGGCGCTCGTCGGCGGAAAAATCGGAGATCCCGACAAGCTCGTCGAAAAATCCGACGCGCAGCTTTCCCTGGAAATCCGCACACGGGAGATCGAGGAGAGCGAGCGTCAGAAGTTCGACTACATGACGCTCAATCCCGTGCTGCACGGCTACACGCTCACCGCCGACTACAATGTCATCCAGGGCCGCTTCACACTGCGCTACCGTATCACCGATCCCTTCGCCCATGCTTCCGCAGGCACGGACATCGGCACCCTGCTTGCCCGCCTCGCCCGCCGCTCGCTTGCCATCCAGCTCGCCGCGCGGAAGATTGATGCCAGCCTCACCTCAGACCGCAGCGAGGTGGCCGGAAAGGCCGCCGCTTCACTCCAAGATGTCGCCACACGACTCCAGCTAGGCATCCGCGTCAGCGGCATTGACATCGTCACCCTCTCGCCGCCGAGCCAGGTGCTCATGGCCTTTGAGGAGGTCGTCAACGCGCGGCAGTTCGCCAAAACGATGGCAGAAAACTCCCTCCAGTATCAGGGAGAGACGATCACCAAGTCCGAAGGGGATGCCGCCGCCATTCTCCAGCGTGGTCAGGCCTACAGTGCCGAGCTTATCGCTACTGCGCGTGGCGAGGCCGGTGCCTTCACCTCCGTGCTCGAAAACTATCGCCGCCAGCCGCAGCTCGTGGCCCAGCGCATCCTGCGCGAGAGCCTGGATGCCGCGATGAGCCAGATCTACTCCCGCACGCTCCTCCCGGCGGAGAATTCAGCGCCGTCCATCCTCGTCGAGCCCTCGCCTAACTTTTCCCGATGACTTACGATCTCGACAACGCCACGCGTTCTCGCCTGCGGCTGCTCTTCACCGCCACCAGCCTGCTCGCCGCCTCCACACTCACCGGCTGGCTGCGGCCCGGCCAGCCCGCCATCCCTGCGCTGCTGGCTCTCGTCGGCGTGCTCGTCGTGGCGCTGCCCATCGTGCTCGGCGTGATCCGTGCCATCCGTGCCACCGGCTTCGCCGCCACGCAGTTTTACATGGACCAGTATGTCGTGCTCGCACTGGCCGCCTGCCTAGCTACCGGCCGCTACCTCACCGGCGGCATCGTCGCGGTCATCCTCGTGTTCGGCCAGATGCTGGAGGAAAGAACCACCGTCGGCGTCGAGATGGCGCTCTCCAAGCTCCGCCAGCTCAACCGCCTCACCGCCCGCCGTCGGCGTGATGAAGTGGAAGAAGAAGTCGAAGCCGCTGAGCTGCATCTCGGCGACATCATCGTGCTGCGTCCCGGTGAAGTGGTGCCTGCGGATGCCGTCATCCTCACCGGCAGCGCCATGATGGATCAAAGCCGCATCACGGGCGAATCCGCACCCGTCGAGGCCAGCACTGGCAGCGACATCTTTGCCGGCACGCTCAATCTCAACGGCGCACTCACCGCCCGTGTCACCGGCGCTGGTGCGGACACCGTCATGGGCCGCGTGCAGAGCATCATCGAGGAAGCGAAGTCCAGCGAGGCTCCCATCATCAGCCTCGCGGAGGATTACGCCCGCTACTACACGCCGCTAATCATGCTCATTGCTGTGAGCGTGTTTTTCTTCACGCAGGACATGGAGCGCGCCATCGCCGTGCTCGTCGTCAGCATTCCGTGCGCCTTCGTACTCGCCAGCCCCAGCGCCATGGTCTCCGCCATCGCCGCCGGTTCACGCATGGGGCTGCTGATCAAAAGCGTACGCCATCTCGAAACCGCCCGCCTCGTCGATACCGTCGTCTTTGATAAAACCGGCACACTCACCGTCGGCAGGCTCGATCTCGAAGACGTGCTGCTGCATGATGAGGCCATCAGTAAAGACGACGCGCTACGGCTCGCCGCCGCATTGGAAAGCAGCTCCAATCATCCCGTCGCACGCGCCATCGCCCATGCGGGCGAGTCATTGACGCTGCCGAAAGTCGCCGACCTCATTGAGCATCCCGGACTCGGCCTCGAAGGCATCGTGGAAGGCAAAAAGATCCAAATCGGCCGCCTCTCCTGGCTGAGTGGTCATGGCATGGAAGTGGCGCTCGATCCCACGTTGCTCACCCGCCACAGCCTCGTACTCCTCTCTGTCGATGGCCGCCACACCGCGACTTTTTTACTCGCTGATCGCATCCGTGATGAAGCGGCTGAAACACTCACACGCCTACGCTCTCTCGGCATCACCGACTTCGTCATGCTCACCGGAGATCGCGCTGAAGTCGCACAACACATCGCCAGCAGCATCGGCATCACCGACTTCCAGGCGGAGTGCCTCCCGCAGGACAAAGTCGCCCGCATCCGTCTGCTCAAGCAGCAAGGCCACCGCGTGCTCGTCGTCGGGGATGGGCTCAATGATGCGCCTGCGCTAAAGGAGGGCGATCTCGGCGTCGCCATGGGGGCACTCGGCAACGACATCACCGTCCACACCTCCGACGTCGCCCTCATGTCCGGTGATCTGCGCCGCCTCGCCGATCTCCTCGTCCTTTCCGCTCGCACCGTCGGCATCATCAATCAAAACCTCCTCTGCGGCTTCCTCTTCATCATCCTCGCCATCACCGCCTCCAGCCTCGGACTGGTCAATCCCGTGCTCGCAGCCTTCCTGCACGAGTTCAGCGCCTTCTTCGTCATCTTCAACAGCGCCCGCCTTTTGCGCTTCGATGGTCTCGAAGACGAAAAAGCCGCCTCAACGCCTCAAACCGCCCTCCAGCCTGCTTTGGCATGAAAACGCGTTTTTGGCTCCTCCTTGCAGCGCTGCTACTGATCGCGCTCACGGCCCTTTTTTGGCCACAAAAACCCGTTTTGCCCGCTGTGGTCGAAAAACAAGCGCCGGCGGGCCTTTCCAATGCCCAACTCCGTCGCGACCTCACCCACCTCATGCGCGTGCCGGAGGAGGACGACGCGCCGTTCTGGCTTACCGCCACCGTGCCCGAGCCGCCGCAGCCGCGACTGCCGAGTGCCGTCGCCATGACGGGCCAGCCTTCCGCCCCTGACGCAGCCCATCGCACGGCTGCACGGTTGCGTGAACTCGAATCCGCTGCCGCCACGCCGGAGAATCTCAAAGACTACAACGACAAGGCCATTCTTTTTTTCGATCAAGACCCCGCCGCCGCCACCGACTGGCTTAATTCCACCCAGGGCTATGAGCACCTCAGTCCCGCGCTCGCCTCCATCGCTACCAACCTCGGTGAGCGCGGCCGCCTCGACATCGCCAATATCATCATCGAGTCCATCCCTGATACGGACGCACGCCGCAGCGCCGTGCTCGACATCTACTCACTCCGCGCCCGCAACGGCCAAGTCACGCGTGACCAGCTCGCAGAGGCCGGTTGGGAAAGCACCGACATCGACTTCATCTTCCAAAACAAAGGCGACTAAACCGCCGTGAGCAGCAACTTCACCGCGAAGAAGCCGCGCTCGCCCGTGGCATCCACATACACGGTGAACTCGGCATCATCATTCGCCGTCAGTGAGGTCTGCGTCGCCGCGCCAGTGGGTGTTCGCGAAAAAGGATGCACCACCGGCGTGCCGCCCGGTGTGGCCATGTAATGAACCTGATACGTGGCGAAGGCCGTGGCCTGAAACGCCAGTCGCAGCCGTCGCATGCCGCCGCTACTCGAATGAAGCTGGATCACATTCACGTCCAGCCCCAGGCCCGGCACGGTGGCCTCGATCACGCCCGTGGCCGAGTCAAAGGTGGTCATATAGGCGTTCAGATTCGCTTCCGCCGGACCCTGCACCACTTCGCCACGCGCATTGTAGCGTGAGCCATGGCATGGACAGCGCATAAAGCCGTTTATGAATTTGCCGACCGTGCAGCCGGCGTGCGTGCAGATCGAGTCCAGCGTGGCGAACTCCGTGCTGGAAACCCGATTCAGCGTCAGCGGTGGATAGATCGTGCTGAACTGAATTTGTACGCTGCCGCCCGCGTTTTGCAGCGCCGGATAATCCACCACCCGCAGCCTCAGCCGCGCTGGTTTTGGCGCAGCGGCCTCCGCCAGCTCCGCCAGCAGCAGCGCCACTCCTGAGGAAGATGCTACCTTGCCTAGCACGAAGCGCTTGATCCATCTGCGTCGTGAAATAAACGTGTGAGGAGTGCCTTTCGAGCAGGTCAGGCAGTGCGGATGACTTATTTGGCGCATTCTTCCTTTTGGCACGCGTCCGGCAAAGAGACATGCGACGATATCGCCACGGCAGACAGCCCGGTTACGTAAAAGTCGCACCGCAGCATTCGCCAACTCTCCGCCCACCATTTCCCCTATTCCCGTGAACGATCAGGGTCCAACAACGGAGGAAATGCCAAAGCGGCGGAAACGCAGACGCCGCTCCAGCTCATCGCAAAAACGCCGCAGGCGCATCATCGCCGTGTTTGTTCTCTTCGCCCTGCTCGCCGTGTCGGCGTTTCTTTTCAAACAACCGCTGACGCGGTTCTGGCTCATCTCCAAGACATCGGGGCATGTGAGTGATGCCCGCATCCTCATGGAGCACGGTGAGTGGGAACAGGCTGCATCCTTGCTCTCCGAAGCGTTGCGCTGTGCCCCGGAGGACGTGGAAGTGCTGCGAACCTTTGCCGAACTCCTCAAGCGTGCCGGGGCCAATCCCGCCGACCGCGTGCAGCTCCTTCAACGACTCGTCGATCGCGGACTGGCGACGACGGCTGACCTCACCGCCCTGGCTGATGCCCACCTGCGCCGGGGCGATTTCGCCGCCGCGCGAAGCGTGCTCGAAACCCTGCCCGCCGAAACACGCCAAAGCGCCGAAACCCGTCAGCTCGAAGCCATCATGCTCAAAAAGGAAGGTCGGGGCGCGGACGCCGAAGCCATGCTGCGAACCGCACTGGAAGGACAGTCCGCGCAGGACCCTTCGGCGCGTTTCAAGCTCGCGGTGCTCGATTTCAAACTGCCGCAGCCCGTCCCTCACCAGCGCGGTGTGGAGGCCTTATGGCAGTATGCCCGCGACGGCGGTGCGCACATCGATGACGCCATCCGGCTACTCTCCGCGCTGCCTGATCTATCTGCGGCATCCGCCGAGGAGCTACTCCACCTCGCCACGAACCGGCCCGATACCGTGCGCCACGCCGCTCTAGCGCCCCTGCTGCGCCTGAAACCTGATGCAAGCGGCACTTTGATCCAGCAGGAGCATCATCGGGCTGCCGCAGATGGAGAGCTAGGGCTACTCTCCTTTGCACGCTGGCTCGCCCACATCGGTGAACACGACCGCCTGGTGAAATACCTGCCGGATGCAACGCTCGTCAAAGCGCACGACCTGCCTCCCGAGCTGTTGCGCACTAAACTGGCCGCGTTGGGCCGCCTGGGCCGGTGGGAGGAAATCCGCCAGCTCATGACCCCGGCGGCGGAGAAGCACCTCGGCTTGGTGGATTATCATCTCTGGCTCGCACGCCTCCTTGCCCTAGCTCCAGACAGCTACGAACGCTCCCGCCAGCATCTCAGCATCGCTATGAATGCCGCAGAGGGCGGCAAGAAGAGCACTACCGCGCTCGAATCCGCTTCTGTGGCCGCGAAGATGCTTGACTGGCAGCTCGCCGCCTCCTTCTGCCAGTCTGCCGCACAGTCCGCCGCCACCACGCCCGCACGGGTGGCGCTGCTGGAGCACGTGCTGCAGTTTCACCACGCGGCGGGCGATTGCTTCGCCACCTCAGCCACCGCCCGCGAGATCGCCGCCCTCACACCGGGCAACGAATCGAACACCTTTCGCGCCGATTATCTCGCCTTGCTCGCCGGCGAATCGCTGGAAGTCATCGCCGCCAACTGCCTCGTAAGAGGCCCGCAGCAGGACACCGCACGTGCAAACCTGATACGCGCCTTCAGCGCCTACCGGCTCGGCATGCCCTTGGAGCAGCAAAACCTCCTCACCGTCCTCCCCGAGGCCCAAAACTGGCCCCCAGGCCCTCGTGCCGTTCTCGCCGCCCTGCTCGCTCGCAGCGGAGAAACCGCCAAAGCCTTCCAGCTCGCCGAACGAATCCAATCTGCGACGATCTTGCCCCAGGAACGCAAGCTTCTCCAGTTGGCCAGATGAGGCATGACTGCCCAAAACCATTGGAACGGCGGTGGATGGAACTGCACGGAGAACGTTTGTTCCAATCACATCACTTGGAGGGCGCATACACCCGTGGTGTCGGATTCTCGACATGCCCGGGGTAGCGTTGCTTGCTTCCTCGAATTACGCCGTCGCCGAGGGTATGGCGGGCGGTTTGGGCGTAGGTTTGGAGGCGCTGGACGATGTCGGGGTGGGCGGCGGAGGACTCGTGTTGCTCGGTGA
>JBEIGR010000244.1:0-7575 GCA_040381795.1 Verrucomicrobiaceae bacterium
GCATCAGCGCCTTGTAGAAGATCGAAACCGCATCGCGAACTGGAAGCGATGGGGGCCTTATCTCTCGGAGCGGCAGTGGGGCACGGTGCGGGAGGATTATTCGGAGAAAGGGGATGCGTGGCGCAGCTTTCCGCATGAGCACGCGAGGTCGCGGGCCTATCGGTGGGGCGAAGATGGATTGCTCGGCATCACGGACCGGCAGTGCCGCGTGTGCTTTGCGCTGGCGCTTTGGAATCATCGCGATCCGATTTTGAAAGAGCGGCTCTTCGGTCTCGGCGGGCCGGAGGGGAATCATGGCGAGGATGTGAAGGAGTTGTACTACTACCTCGACTCCGCGCCGACGCACTCCTACCTGAAGGCGCTCTACAAATACCCGCAGGCGGAGTTTCCGTATGCGCGGCTGGTCGAGGAGAATCGCCGTCGCGGTCTGCAGGATGCGGAGTTCGATCTGGCGGACACGGGCGTGTTTGATGATGGACGCTACTTCGATGTGTTCGTGGAGTATGCGAAGGCAGCGCCGGAGGATCTGGTGATGCGCGTGACGATTCACAATCGCGGTCCGGAGGCCGCGTCGCTCGATGTGCTGCCGACGGTTTGGTTTCGCAATGTGTGGTCGTGGCAAAAAGGAGCCGCGAAGCCGTGCCTGAGCTTCGATGGCGATGTGTTGGAGATCGATCACCGCGGGCTGGAATCGGATTTGGTCGAGGATCTGGGCTTGTATCGACTCCACGCGGCCACTGCGAGCGATGGGACGGCTCCACGATGGCTTTTCACCGAAAACGAGACGAATCACGAAAAACTCTTCGGATCGCCGAATGCGTCGAAATTCACCAAAGATGCCTTTCATCGCTTTGTGATCGAAAAAGAGGCCGAAGCCGTCAATCCGGCGAAAAAAGGCACCAAGGCGGCGGCGCATTATTCGATGGTGATTCCGGCCGGAGGCTCGGTGGCGATTGATTTGAGGCTTTGTATTCATTCCAGCGGTGTTCGGAAACTGGCGGACAAACTCTTTGCTCAACGCATCAAAGAGGCGGACGCGTTTTACGAGACGATCGTCGAGAAGGACAAGGTGCATGCGCAGATCCAGCGGCAGGCGCATGCGGGCTTGTTGTGGACGAAGCAGTTTTATCAATGCGTCGTGCAGGACTGGCTGGAGGGTGATCCGGCTTTTCCACCACCGCCGGAGGCTCGTTTTGATGGGCGGAACCGAAATTGGAAGCATCTCTTTGCCCGCGACATCCTCTCGATGCCGGACAAGTGGGAGTACCCATGGTTCGCGGCCTGGGACACGGCGTTTCACATGCTGCCCTTCGCGGAGACGGACCCGGATTTCGCGAAGGACCAGATGCTGCTGTTTCTGCGTGAGTGGTATCTGCATCCGAACGGCCAGATCCCGGCCTACGAGTGGAAATTCAGCGATGTGAACCCGCCTGTGCATGCCTGGGCCTGCTGGCGTATCTATAAAATCACCGCGCCGCCTGGTGAGCGTGATCGCGAGTTCCTGGAGCGCTGTTTTCAGAAGCTGCTGCTGAACTTCACTTGGTGGGTGAATCGCAAGGACAGCGAGGGTCGCAATCTCTTCGCGGGTGGCTTCCTCGGTCTGGATAACATCGGCATCTTTGACCGCAGCACCGCGCTGCCGGACGGACAACGACTTGAGCAGGCGGATGGCACGGCGTGGATGGCGTTTTATGCGCTGACGATGCTGAACATCGCCCTGGAGCTGGCGCAGCAGCCGGACGGCGGCGTGAACACGGCCTACGAGGACATGGCGTCGAAGTTCTTCGAGCACTTTGTGCAGATCGCGGATGCGATGAACACGCTCGGCGGCAAGGGCCTGTGGGATGATGAAGATGGCTTCTACTACGACCAGATCCTCGATGATGGAAAGCCGCCGGTGCCGCTGCGCACGCGGTCGCTGGTGGGTTTGCTGCCGCTGATCGCCGTCGAGTTGCTCGACGAGCAGCGCATCGCGGCGCTGCCGGGCTTCAAAAAGCGCATGGAGTGGTTCCTCGCGCATCGCAGCGATCTCGCGGTGCATGTGAGCTACTGCCGGCGCGGCGGAGCGCATGGCCATCGCCTGCTGGCGATGCCTTCCCGCGAGCGTTTGCAGCGGCTGCTGGCCTACCTGCTCGATGAGCGTGAGTTTCTCTCGCCTTTCGGCATCCGCTCGCTGTCGCGTTATCATGAGGCGAACCCTTTTGAACTGCACTTGCATGGCGAGCACAAAACGGTGCGCTATGTGCCGGGCGAGAGCGACAGCCACATGTTTGGCGGCAATTCGAATTGGCGCGGTCCGGTTTGGTTCCCCATCACTTACCTGCTCATCGAGGCGCTGGAGCGCTTTCATCATTTCTACGGCGAAGACCTCACGGTGGAGCTGCCGACGGGCAGCGGCAGGCGTGTGACGCTGCTGGAGGCCTCGCGCGAGATCGCAAAGCGCATGACGCGACTCTTTGAGCCGGATGAAAACGGCCATCGTCCCTGCCACGGCGGTGATCCGCGTTACGCGGCCGATCCCGCGTGGCGTGAGCTGGTCCTCTTCCATGAATTTTTCCACGCAGACACCGGCCGCGGCTGCGGTGCCTCGCACCAGACCGGCTGGACGGCGCTGGTGGCCCGCCTGATCCGCAAACGCTGAACCTTCTCACTCCTTCCTCTCTTATGAAATGGTCCTTTAAGCTCGGTCGCTTTCTCGGCATCGATGTGTTCGTTCACTTCACCTTCCTCATCGTGCTGGCGATCGTCGGCATCGCGCACTGGCTGCCGGAGGGCAGTCTGGTGGAGGCGTTTTGGGGCATGGTGTTCTTTGCGCTGCTCTTCCTCTGCGTGCTGCTGCATGAGTATGGGCATGCCTTGATGGCGCGGCGCTTTGGCGTGGGCACGCGGGACATCACGCTGCTGCCCATCGGCGGTGTGGCGCGGCTGGAGCGCATTCCGGAAAAGCCCTCGCATGAGCTGCTGGTGGCGCTGGCAGGTCCGGCGGTGAATGTGGTGATCGCCCTCATGCTCGCGGCCTGGCTCACGCTGGCGCAGGCCTGGGAACCGCTGACGGCGCTGGGCATCGCGGAAGGGGGTCTCATTGAGCGGCTGCTGGCGGTGAATGTGGGCCTGGTGCTCTTCAATATGCTGCCGGCCTTCCCGATGGATGGCGGACGCGTGCTGCGGGCCGTTTTGGCGATGAAGATGGACTACGCGCGTGCCACGAGCATCGCGGCGACGGTGGGGAAGGGCATGGCGATCGTGTTTGCGATGGCTGGGCTGATTTACAATCCGATGCTCATCCTCATCGCGGTGTTTGTGTGGTCCGGCGCGGCGCAGGAGGCATCAATGGCGCAGGTGCGGGCCGTTGTGGCCGGTGCCTGTGCCCGAGAGGCGATGGTGACGCGCTTTCACACCGTGCCCGCGAGCACCTCGCTGCGTGAACTGGCGGATCTGCTGCTCTCCGGCGCCCAGCATGATTTTCCTGTGATGAAGCGTGAGCGCATCATCGGCATGCTGGCGCATGCGGACATCCTCGATGCCATGCGCCATCGGCCGATGGAGACGACTGCGGGCGAGATCATGCGCGAGCAGTTTGCCAGCGTGGAGGAGGGCGAACTGCTCGATGACATCCTGCAGCGTGAACGGGATGATCCTGCGCTGGCGCTGCCTGTGATGAATCACGGCATGCTCACCGGTTTGCTGACGAATGAAAACCTCCAAGAATACATCGTCATCCGCGAGGCGACGGCCACCTGCGGCCACCCCGACATCTGGGTGCGGGGAGTGCGCGTCATCCGCGTGCAGGACGCCACATGACAGACGCTCATCCGCTTGCTGATGTGGGCAGCGATAAGCTGCGCATGGCGGTGAAGGAGGCGTGGTCACAGCATGACGTTCATGAATTCGGACCTCGCTCCCATCCGTCATCCTGCCGGCTTTTCCATTCGCTCGAAGTCCCGCATTCCCGTCGTGGCGGTGCATGACGGCCCGGGCTCCGCAGCTCGCGTGCAGCAGGCACGGGAGCAGATGCAGCGGCTGCTCGGCGGCACATCGCGCGTGCAGTTTTACACGTGGGCCTTTCATCATCTGGAGGCGCTGGATGTGCGGGCGATGGCCGGGCACGTCGCGGAGGCGGCTCCGCTCATTTTGCTCGCCAGCGCGGACAGCCGCCCGCCGGAGCATGTGGAGCGCTGGCTGGATCAAAGCCTCGTCGAGCAGGAAGAGGATCGGGCGCTGCTCGTGGCGCTGGAGGATCGCGAAGGACCTCTGTGCTCCTTCACCGGCCGCCTCGCGGCCCGCTGGTCCACGCGGCATGTGTGTGGCACGCAACTCGATGCGGACCCGCAGCGCGAGTGGGTGCTCGAAGCACTCGAAAAACGCCTCAACCGGCCTGCCAGCGTGGAAAGCGAGAGCGCCGATGATTTCGCCGAAAGGCCCGCCGCATGTCAAAATACCGCGGCAGCCCATGCCGAGCCTCCGGTGATCATCACCGCGCCGCATCTGCGCGAGGAGATCCGCATGCGCGCCTATCACCTCTGGCTGCACGCGGGCCGTCCGCATGGTCAGGAACTCGATTTCTGGCTGCGGGCGGAGCGGGAGTTCCTGGAGCGCCAGTCCCGCGCCGTCCCCGTCGCGCCTGAGCACTGGTGAGGTCATCTCAGCCGTTTGCTGAGATGCGCGGGGCGAGGCTGCTCATTGGTGCGCCCCGGAGCTCATGTCAGGGTCAGTAATGTCATCAAAGAACATTATGAAAACACGACTCCTCATCCTCCTCGCCGCCACGATGGCGCTCGCCTCCTGCTCCAGCACCGACAAGGCGCTGCCCGTCGTCCTCCGCGATGGCGAGGACCTCGAAAGCCGTCACAGCAAAGGGAGCTGGCTCCCCCACAACTCCTGATGCTGTCGCCTCTCTGACGGGAGCCGTGCGTGTGTCCAAATAACCCCCTGGCCATGCCCACGGACACGCCGCGGCTCCCGTCGGAAACCTCTCTCAAACCAACTCTCATGATCATTCAACTCGACTGGTTCGGCTGCGAGCCCCGCACGAAGTGGGAATCTCTGATTCATCAGACGCTCGAGCAATTCGCCACCCTCAAACCCATCTCTCGTGCGCAAGTGCGGGTGGAGCAGCTCTCGCAGCAGACGCCGCCGTATCACCTCTCCGTCATGCTCAGCATTCCCGGACCGGATGTGCTCGCACGCGCCGCAGGTCACACCTTTGACGAAGCCCTGCTGAAGCTCACTGCCTCCGTGCGCAAAACGCTCACCATGCGTGCCATGAAAGTGCGCGAGCTCGATTCAGCGCCGCGCGGTGTGAAGGCCATGCATCGCGGCTAGTTCGCTGAAAACGCCTCAACTCCTCCCCCAACCATGAAAACCGGCCAGCTCTTCACTGCCTTCAACCTCACCGCCGCCGCGTGCATGCTCCCCGTGCTCGTCCTCGTGGGCATGGAGAGCTTGGCTGCGCCCGCGCAGTCTGCCGCACCCCGCGTGCTCGACCGCGTGGAGCTCCACGCGCTGGAAAACATCGCCCGCCGCGCGGAATCGATGATGGAAATGTCCAACGTCGTGACCACGCGCGTGTGGCCGCATGCCGTCACCGATGCGCGTGGCCGCCAGGGCATCTTCATCGGCAGCATGCGTCCGCTGTTTGAGGAGAAGGACGCGCATCTCATCAAGGTGAAGCGAGCGTGGGTCGTGCTCGGCCTCATCGCCGCGGTGAAATACGCGGAGGGCAGCCAGCTCGGCCACATCGCCTTCACCGATGCCGATGGGCTCCAAGGCGAGCGCTACTACTACGATCTCGACATCGCCCCGGCACGCGAGATCCACAGCGATCTGCTCCGCGGCCGTCTGGCGCTGGATGATGCCTTCGACGTCATCGCCGCCCGTTGGGAAAAAGTCACCGCCACTCATGACCTTGCCCTCCAATGAACCGCCGCAGGCCGCCCACCACTCGTCTTGCCAACACGCAGGAGCCTTCATCCGCCGGTGATCCTCCGCACGACCTCGCTCAACGGCATCGCGTGCCGTCCTTCCTGAATTTTCTCCTCTATCTCCCGCCGCATGCGCCAGCTCCTGCTTTCGACCTTTCTCCTCGTCCAGTCGCTGCGCGCCGCCGTCGGTGATCCGCAACTGGCGACGGATCACCCGTGGTATCCGGGCGAGCTCGCGATGTCCTCGTTTGAGCGGCTCGCTCAAACCGCCGCGGAGCAGTACGAACGCACCACCGGCCACAAGGCCGACAGTGATCATCACAAGGCGCTCGCCGCGTGGTTCTTCCGCAACACGCACTACGCCCACGGCGAGGAGGGCAAAGAAAACTTGTGGGACAAAGGCTTCTCCAACGACACGCAGCACGCCACTCGCGATTACTGGACCGGGCTCTTCGCGTATGGCTTTGGACTTTGCGGAACGACGCACGCGCAGTGGACCGCGGAGCTGGATGCGCTGCTCGGCCCCTGCCGCAGCCGCGTCACCGGCACGAAGGGGCACAACAGCTTCGAGGTCTTTCTCAAAGGTGGTCCGTATGGCGAGGGACGCTGGGCCATGCTCGATCACGACCTCTCCACCGTCATTTACGATGCCATGGGCACCTCGCTGCTCGGGCTCGATGTCATCGCGCAACATCATGAGCGCTTCGCGCGGCGCGATTACCATCCCGAGCGGCAAAAGGGCTGGCTCATCTGCGGCCTGCACAAGGATGACGGTGCCTCCTACGCCGCCTTCAACAGCGCGGAGTATCGTGCCGGTTACGCGGGCACTCCGCCCATTGTGCAGCTCAGAAAAGGCGAAAGCCTCCGCCGCTGGTTCGAGCCTGGACTCGACGATGGCAAAACCTTCGTCTTCTGGGGCCGCAATCCGATGATCAAAGGCATCCCCGGCCCTGAGCGCTCGCGCACGTGGGTGAATCAGCCGGAAAAGATGCACGGTTCGCAAAACGGCACGCCGCACATCGATGGCCAGGCACGCTACGGCAATGCCGTGTATCACTGGCGGCCTGATTTTGCCGATGGCGTCGTCAGCAGCGATGAAAAGCACGTCACGCTCGAATGTTTCACGCCCTACATCATCGGCGCCACTCCGCCGGATGATAGCGAGTGGGGCATCTACAAGACCGGCGGCAAAAACGGCCTCGTTTTGCGCGGCAGCGCCACCTGCACCATCGCCGTCTCCACCGATGGCGGTGCCTCATGGCATGACGCGGGCACTTTTCGTGATGAACTCGACCTCACCGATCACGTCAAAGGCCACCGCCAGTATCATCTGCGTTTCGGCACGTCGGCGGCGCAGCTTCAAAAAGCGAACATTGCCATCACCACCGTCTGCCAGGCCAATGCGGCCACCTTTCCGCGTCTGAAGGAAAACGGCACGCACATCCGCTACGAGGCCAGCGGCCGCGGCATCGTCAGCTACGGCCCGAACAAACAACAAGCCGCGCCGCGCATCATCGACGGCGCGTTGGACTCGCCGAAGGTCACGCTCGAGTTCGCCACGCCTCGCGGCGAGAGCATTCAGGCACTGCACGTCGCCACGCAGATCGCCTCCAGCAATCCACCGAGCCCCGGCATCGCTTATCAAATCGATTAC
>JBEIGR010000245.1:0-7546 GCA_040381795.1 Verrucomicrobiaceae bacterium
CACCCAAGTGTATTCCAAGGCCCAGATGGCCATGGGCAATGTGAGCCTCGATGCCGATGCGCAGATCAAAAAGCTCCAGGACTACCTCGACGAGAAAAAGCAGCAAAACCCCGAGGACCTCACCTCCCTCTTCAGCCAGGCCCGCAAAGCCCTCCGCACCCACCAAGAGGTGCTCGACTTCGAACCCGAGGCCGGCCCCGCCCCCTCGAACAAGCCGCAGCCGTAACGAACGGAAGCCTCCTTGCATCCTCCAGCGGTCTCGCCACCATGGCGGCCCTTTTCCCCGCCATGGCCTACATCAACGAAAACTACAACAAGCTCAAAGCCGGTTACCTCTTCCCTGAAATCGCCCGCCGCGTGAAAGCCTTCACGGAGGCGAACACCGACGCCGCGAAGCGCCTGATCCGTTGCGGCATTGGCGATGTGACGGAGGCGCTGCCCGAAGCCGTGCGCACGGCGATGCACAAGGCCGTCGATGAGATGGGGGATCGCTCCAGCTTCCGTGGGTACGGCCCGGAGCAGGGTTACGACTTCCTCCGCAACGCCATCGCCGAGAACGACTTCAAATCTCGCGGGCTGAACATCGAGGCGGATGAGATCTTCATCTCCGACGGTAGCAAGTGCGACACCGGCAACATCCTCGATATCTTCGGCGCGGGAAACAAGATCGCGATCACTGACCCGGTGTATCCTGTCTATGTCGATACGAACGTCATGGCCGGAAACACCGGTGACGCGGACGACAGCGGCGCTTACGCCGGCCTGCACTACCTCAAATGCACGCCCGAGAATGGTTTCGTGGCGGACATTCCCTCCGAGCCGGTCGATCTGGCCTACCTCTGCTACCCGAACAACCCGACGGGTGCCGTCGCCACGCGGGCGCAGCTCGAAGCCTGGGTGAAATACGCCCTCGCGAACGGCACCACGCTCCTCTACGACGCCGCTTACGAGGCCTTCATCCGCGATCCTGAGCTGCCGCGCTCCATTTATGAGATCGAAGGCGCTCGCGACTGCGCGATCGAGTTTCGCAGCTTCTCAAAAAATGGCGGTTTCACCGGCGTGCGCTGCGCCATCGTCGTGATCCCCAAAGGCCTGATGGGCAAAACGAAGGCCGGTGGCAAGCAGGCCATCCATCCGCTCTGGAGCCGTCGTCACAGCACGAAGTTCAACGGCACGAGCTACATCGTTCAACGCGGTGCCGAGGCCATTTACAGCCCCGAAGGCAAGGCGCAGGTCAAAGCGCTCATCGAGCACTACATGGGCAATGCGGCGCTGCTCGTCGAGGCCTGCAAGAAGGCCGGGTTGAAGGTGTTTGGTGGCGTGAATGCCCCCTACGTCTGGGTCGGTTGCCCGGGCGGCCTCACGAGCTGGCAGATGTTCGACAAGATGCTCAACGAGGCGAACGTGGTCATCACCCCCGGCAGCGGCTTCGGCAGCGCCGGCGAAGGCTATTTCCGCATCAGCGCCTTCAACAGCCGCTCGAACGTCGAAGAAGTCTGCCGCCGCATCGCAAACTTGTGATTGGCGAATCTATCACCGTCAGTTAATCTCCCGCCATGCCAGTCTTGGAAGCCATTGAACGAGACATCCGCCAGCTCCCACGCGAAGAAGCGAAGGAGCTGCAGGATTGGCTGGCAGACTATCTTGACGATCAGGAAGAGCTTTCTCTCGACTTCGCAGCTGCGATTGATCGCGGGAAAAGGGATCTGGAGGAAGGACGCTCTCGTGTTCTCCGCCCAGCCAATGCTTAAACCATCATGCACCAGGCGACCGAGGTCTATTCCAAGGAGTTCGACTGGGTCTTTCTAGCTTTGTCATTGGCTCTCCGTCAACGAATCGAGGTGCGCATTCGTGATCTCGGCAGCCGTCTGGAAACCTATCCGCATCTGCGATTGCAGGGGCGTGAGGAGTTCAAGCTCCGTGTGGGCGACTACCGGATCATTTACGAGTTCGATACGAACAAGAATGAGATCTACCTTCTCGCCATGGGTCACCGCCGAGAAGTGTATCGGTGATCACGGCAGCGCCTGAAACCTCAAAAACGCCTTCTCCGCTGCGGCGGCATTCACGGTGCGGGTACCATCGGGGTTCGTCGTGATCTGGTTTTCGGGCACGTCGGTCCAGTCGAGGAGGTTGGTGGAGGATTGTACCTTCAGCGTGCCCCATTCGGTGAAGACGGTGCGAGGACGGTAGCTGAGGCTCAAAGCGCCGTTTTGCCTCACCGGCTGCGGCATGACGGGCTGGTCGAGGGCGAACTCGATGAGGTTCGGCACGCCATCGCCATCGGAATCGCCGGTGAAGGGGCCGCTGAGGCCTTGTGAGGTCATCCATTCGGTGAACGGCAGGTTCGGATCGAGGCCGAGGACGGTCGTGGTGAGGTAATCATCGTCCAGCGGCAGGATCGGGGTGCCAGGGAAGGTGGTGTTGAAGGTCTGCACGACCATTTGGGCGATCTTTGCGTGCGCACAGGTGCTGGGGTGGAAGCCATCGCCGCTGAAGACATACCTCGGACGGGCATTGGCATCGGCCACGCGGTAAAAGTCGATGCCGTTGAGACGAAACGGGTCGGTGATGAGCGCCTTCGTCATCGCATACACACCCGGCACGAAGCCGATGCCCTGCGTCTGCGCCCAGGCGGCGAGGCTGGCATTCAGTGATTCCATCGCGGCGGTGACGCGGGCGGTGTAAACGGGATGCGTGGGATAGCCCTGCTGCACTTTCGGCGTGCAGCCAACATGCGGCACGCTGACGAGCACGATGGGCATGGAGGGCTTCAAAGCCCGCACCCAGCCCACGAGCCATTGCAGATTGCTCAGCGTCGTATTCGTGACTGCGGGGCCGACGAGGCCGTTGTAGAGATTGGCGTAGTAGCTATCGGCATCATTGCCACCGGCGAAGATGACGACACGCTCCACATCGAAGCGGATGTGGTTCTCGAGCGAGTCCACCCACAAAATCTGGTTCAGGAAATTCGTGAGGAGGCTTTTCAGCTCGCCCGTCGTGGCACCGGGCACGGCCCAGTTGTGGGCATGCCCGGTGGCTCGGATGTCCGCCCAGGCTTTGAATTCGCCCGTATCAAACCAGTCCGTGCGATGCTGGTGAAGGATCTCGATCCAGTTTCGGGCCTGCCAGGCGGCGGCATTATTGGGAAAAAGGCCTTTAAACTCCACCTCATACTCCTTGGTGAGGCTATCCCCAAGGACGAGGCACTGCTCCGCCTTGGCTGTGGCAAACAGCAGGAGGAAAAAGCAGGTCAAAAGGCGCATGGCGGGTGGCTCAGACGGAGCTTCGTCCAAAAAGTTCAGCCCACACCCTTTTTGAAGCCCGTGGGCGGTATAAATCGTCCTCCACATCGGCTTCAAAGCTGCTATGAAGATACTCTCTTGCTCACCGCCGAAGCTCCAACTTCTCCCATCCAACGCCTCCTGCCCGGCTACCGGCCGGATAGCGCTGCCTTTGACGAAATGATGGATGAGCGCGGCCAGCTCCGGCCGCATTGGAAGACGTTTGGGAGTTTCCTCGCACAATGTGGGCCGCAGGATTTTGCCTCACGCACGGAGGCGGTGCAGCGTCTGCTGCGTGACCACGGCGTGACCTACAACATCTACGACGATGCTTTGGGCACCAGCCGACCGTGGATGCTCGATCTGCTGCCCTTCATCGTCAGCGCGGAGGATTGGACGAAAGTGGCCGAGGGCCTCGATCAGCGGGCACGGCTCATGAACGTGATCCTCGCGGACATTTACGGCCAGCAGCGGCTGCTGCGCGAGGGCTGGCTGCCATCCACGCTCGTGCATGCGAATCCCGGCTTCCTGCGCCCCGTGGTGGGCGTGCTGCCCACGGGCGGGCGATTCGCCACCCGCTTCGGTTGTGATCTCGTGCGTGGCCCCAAAGGGCAATGGATGGCGCTGGCGGACCGCGTGCAGGCGCCCAGCGGCGCGGGTTACACGCTGGAAAACCGCATCATTCTGGCGAGCGTCTTTGCGGAGGAATTCAATGCCTCGAAAGTGCGGCGGCTGAAGTCTTGGTATGACCTGAAGCGGGATCTGCTGCGCAGTCTCCAGCCAAACCGTCGTGGCACGGCCGGCAGCCTCATGCTCACGCCGGGGCCTTACAATGAGACCTACTTCGAGCATGCCTTCCAGGCTCGTTACCTCGGCTTCCCGCTCGTGGAAGGGGCCGATCTCACCGTGCGTGACCGGCGTGTCTTCCTGAAGACGCTGGAAGGCCTGCGGCGCGTGGATGCGGTGCTGCGGCACATTGATGATGTCTATGTCGATCCGCTCGAACTGAACTCGGATTCCATGCTCGGCACCGCAGGCCTGCTCGAGGCCTGGCGCAGCGGCAGCGTGGCTCTCGCCAACGGCCTCGGCTGCGGTGTGGTGGAGACGCCCGCCATGCATCCTTTCCTCCCCGGCCTCTGCCGCAAGCTGCTGGGTGAGGAACTGAAAATGGCCTGCGTGCCGACGTGGTGGTGCGGTCAAAAACGCGAGCTCGATCTCGTCATGAGCGATCCTGACCGCTGGGTGATCAAACCTGCCTTCGTCCGCGGTGCTCGCGATCCGGTCTTCGTCCGCGATTTGGACAAGGAGCAAAAAGCACGGCTCCTCGATACCATCCGAGCCTCGCCGCATGATTACATCGCGCAGGAGATCCTGCCGCTCTCGACGACGCCCACGCTCGTGCAGGGCAAGATGGAGCCGCGTTCCCTCGTCTGGCGTGCCTACACCATCGCCAAAGGAGATACCTTTGAAACGATGCCCGGCGGTCTCACCCGCGTGAGCCCCGAGCCGCACCGCTGGCTCGTCACCATGCGCAGCGGTGGAATCAGCAAGGACACCTGGGTTCTCGGCGATGCACCGAGCGAAAATGTGCGCCTGCATCCCGCGCCCATCGTCATCCGCCCGGCACGGCCACCCGGTGGCGTGCCCAGCCGTGTGGCAGATCATTTGTACTGGCTCGGCCGCTACGCGGAGCGCTTGGAGCAGACCGTTCGCGTGCTGCGCACGACCTTGCATCGCTTCTCCGGAGAAGGCTCCACGGAGAGCAATCGCGAGGTGGCGGCCTGCATCGTCCTCATGACGAAGCTCGGCCTGATGCCCGCCGGTGCCCGTGATCTCCGCGAGCAGCTCTCCGCCCTCCTCCAGGATCCCAAGCGGGATGGCAGCGTGCCGGATCTCATGAGCCGCGTGCGCTACAATGCCGCCGCCGCCCGTGACCGCCTCTCCGATGATACCTGGCGGCTCTTCAACCGCATCGAGCGGGATGCCCGCATGCCCGCCAGCGGCTTTTCCGTCACCCGCGCGGTCGAATCCCTCGATACCCTCGTGCTCGATCTCGCCGCCTTCAGCGGCATGGAGCAGGAAAACATGACGCGTGGCCACGGTTGGCGCTTCCTCGAAATCGGCCGCCGCATCGAGCGCAGCGATGTCATCCTCAATCTCCTCCACGCCAGCATCCTGCACGCCCGGCAAGACGAGATCGTGCTCGGCCCCCTCCTGGAGATCGGCGACAGCTCGATGACCTACCGCCGCCTCCATTTCGCCCGCCCGATGCTCATCCAGACCCTGGACCTTCTCCTCCTCGAGCCAGCCAACCCGCGCAGCGTCAGTTTTCAGCTTCACTCCCTCGACCGCCTCGTGGCGAAACTTCCGCACGACGTCACGCAGGACACCGGCAACCGCGAGCGAGAGCAGACGGACTCCCTCCTCTCCGATTTGATGGGTTTGAACCTCGAAAAACTCGCCACCGCTGGCGACCTCGTTTTTGAGGTCACACCCCACTTCTGCCAAAAAATGGCCAAAGGCATCGAAACCCTCTCCGATGTCATCACCGAGCATTATTTCAGCCACGCGACCGTGCGCGGCAGGCAATAAACGCCGCCGGTAACGCTGAACTGAGAACCGCGAACATCACGATGCGCTACAACATCATCCACCGCACCACCTACACCTACGAAAGCCCGGTGACGGTGGGCCATTACACCGCCCGGCTGGAGCCGCGTGCCTTGCCGCAGCAGGAATGCCCGTGGCACGAGCTGCACATCCGCCCGGAGCCGGTGGAGCGGGCCAAACGGGCGGACTACTTCGGCAATGCTACCGTGTACTTTGAGATCGCCGGCTCGCATCAAAAGCTCGAAGTTATCTCCCGCAGCCTCATCGAGGTGAACCGCATCGAGCCTACCGATCCCTCCGCCACGCTACCCTGGGAAAAGATTCGCGATGGCTGCCGTGGCGATGGAGCCCGCCCGCTGCTCCTCGCCGGTGAGCTGGCCTTTCCCTCCGCCTTGATCCCCGTCGGCCCCGCCTTCGCCGATTACGCGCGGCCTTCTTTTCCCGCCAAACGCCCGATTTTGGAGGCCGTGTGCGATTTGAACCGCCGCATCCACGAGGATTTCGTCTTCGATCCCGCCGCCACCGATCACACCACCCCCGTGGCGCAGGTGCTGGCGAAGCGTCGCGGCGTCTGCCAGGACTTTGCGCAGGTCATGATCGCTTGTTTGCGGTCCATCGGACTGCCCGCCCGCTACGTCAGCGGCTACCTCGAAACCATGCCGCCGCCCGGTCAGGTGAAACTCGTCGGCGCCGATGCCTCTCACGCCTGGGTCAGCGTCTATTGCGGCGATGGCATCGGCTGGATGGACGCCGATCCCACCAACAACATCCTCCCCGGCGAGCGCCACATCACCGTCGCCTGGGGCCGCGACTTCAGCGACGTCAGCCCCCTCCGCGGCGTCACCATCGGCGCCGGCGAACAACGCCTCCAAGTCGCCGTCGATGTGCTGCCGGAAGGCGGGGAGTGAGGTTTGGCATTCCGCGAAACTCGTGAAGGTCAGGGACGCTCGTTTTTGCCGCAGAGAGGCGGAGGAGCAGAGGTGGCAGAGACCCTGATTTATCCAGTGGCCTCATCTGTGAATCAAAAGCCCAGGTTCGTTTTGCAATCGTCTCTTGTGACGTGGATTTGATACTTCAGCTTTTGTGCATTCGCCCATGCAATGAGTGCTTTGATCAGGGTTGAGTAAGTGGTTTGGTCCAGTTCTAGCTGATACGGCCAGATGCCAATCTGATCTTTGGATCCAGAAAGATCCTCGCACTGGATCTGATGCTCCACTCCATCTCGAGAGGCTCTCAAGTCATGGCAATACATGTGGACGTTCCGCCGGAAGGTGAAAGTCCACTTGGTTTCAAGCTCTGTGCCCATCTGAAAACAACGGATGGGCACTTGTTTCTTTTCACTCCATCATCTCGTTCGTGGTAAGTAAACTCATGAACTCCGCGTCCTCTGCCTCTCTGCTCCTCTGCGGCAAGAACGAGCGTTCTCATCACCCTCATTCACACCCCAAAAACAAGGCGCGGACCTTTCGGACCGCGCCTTGAGATGAATGCACTGGAAGCACCCGATCAGGCGAGGGCGGCTTTGACCATGGTTTCGAGTTTCACGATGTCCTTGGCGAAGTTGCGGATGCCTTCGGCGGTCTTTTCGGTGGCCATGGCGTCTTCGTTGAAGAGCCAGCGGAAGGTTTTTTCATCGCTGCCGATGCGCTCGA
>JBEIGR010000246.1:0-7530 GCA_040381795.1 Verrucomicrobiaceae bacterium
AGCGGCAGATGCCCTTCACCTGCCAGCAGCCCGGAGGTGGGATCGAGGCCCACCCAGCCCGCGCCGGGCAGGTACACCTCACACCAGGCATGCAGATCCGTGAAATCCACCTCCGTGCCACTCGGGCCGTCCAGGGACTTCACATCCGGCTTGAGCTGGATCAAATAACCGCTCACAAACCGCGAGGCGATGCCCATGTGCCGCATGATTTGGCACATCAGCCATGCGGAGTCACGGCAGGAGCCGCTGCCCAGCTCCAGCGTCTCCTCCGGAGTCTGCACCCCCGGCTCCATGCGGATCAGATAGCTCACATCCTCACAGAGCATCTGGTTGATCATCACCATGAAGTCATTCGTGTGCATCGGCTCCTTCAGCCCGTGCAGCTTGTGCCGGATCTCACGCAGGTACTCGCCCAGCAGCGGCGTCAGCGGCAGCTTGCGATGATACGGCTCCAGCTCATGCACCAGCACCGGATCGTATTTGAAAGGCACTCGCTCCGCCTGCGGCTCCAAAAAGAAGCCAAACGGATTGTACACCGACATATCCGCCACCACATCCACCTCGATGCTCAGCTCCGTCGTCTTTTCCGGGAAAACCAGCCGCGCCAGATAGTTCCCCTGCGGGTCCTGCTGCCAATTGATGAAATGCTTCTCCGGCGTGACCTTCAGCGAGTAGCTCAAAACGGGCGTGCGGCAGTGCGGTGCCGGTCGCAGCCTGACCACTTGCGGCCCCAGCGAAATAGGGCGGTCATACTTGTACTTGGTGACGTGACGGAGAGCGACGTGGATGGACATGGGTTGGGCCTAGACAATTAAGCACAGCCCGTGCCAGCCACCACGCGGCCCTTTTTTCCTTTCTTGTCACCTTCGGCGAAACCTGAAAGACTCCCCGCCATGCTCCGCCGCGTCTTTTTCGCTCTTTTTGCCTCGTCGGCTGTTTTGGCTGATTCGGCGCCAGACCTCGGCCTCACCCCGGAAATGCTCCACGGCATCCTCCGGGAGGTCTCGGCCAAAATCGAGGCCCGCCATGGCTCCGACCGGCCCGAGGCCGAAAAGCTCGTCGAGCGCATTGAGGCCATTCTCGCCACCGAACCGCCTCCTGCTCGCGGGGGCGACCGCGCCCAGGCCATCGCCGAAGGCATGCATCTCATCAATATTGATGCCAGCGCCAAGTCCTCGCTCGGCGGCTTCCGCGGCTACCTTTTCGATGGTTCCCTCACCGGCTGCCTCCAGACCTACCACGACCTCGAAAAGCTCGACGCCAAGGACGCCGACGAGGTTCTGCGCTGGATCGACATGCATCGCGCCGCCGAGGCCGTCTGCATCATCGGCATGGTGCGTGTCATGATGGATCAAAAGCCCGAGCACATCGACATGCTGCCCCGCACGTTGCAGCTCGATCCATCGCGCCATCGCACCCTCGGCTTCCTCGCCGCCGCCGCCATGACGTTGAAGGAAAAGCGCGATGTCACCGCCGCCGCGGCCATGACCCTCCAGCTCGCCGCGTTGCCGGGCCTGCCCACCCGCAAGCTCTGCGCCGCCGGCGCCGCCAAGATCGGCGACTACGAGACCGCCCTCCGCCTCCTCGACGACTGCGCCAAGGAAAAGCCCGGCGACCTCATGATCCTCCACCAGCGCATCGCCACCCTCCTCCGCCAGAGTCAGAGCAAGGCCACCATCAAAAAAGCCACCCTCCTCTACGGCGACATCACCCCCGACACCGTCATCGAAAAGACCGCCACCTTGGAAAAAGCCGACCGCCAGACCTTCCTGCAAACCTACCTCCTCCATCTCCTCCTCAAACCCGACACCCAAACCGCCTCCGAACTCCTCACCAAGCTCCTCGACGTGCAGGTGCTCGAAGAAGGCACCGCAGAGGAGGTGCGGAAGTGGATGGAGAAGTAGTCACCAGCCATGCCCGGACTCTACATCGCCATTGCCTGCATCCTCGCGCTCATCACCGCGATGGAGGTTGGCAGACGTTTGTTCTATCGGTTCGACAAGCAGCATTGGCTGACTGGAACTTGGCTCTGGTTCGTGCTCGCGTGGCTTGTACCTGGAATTACAACCTTGCTTATGATGAGGCGCACCATTGATGCTGTGGTTTGGACTGTTTTGCTGGGGTTGGGACAAACAATGGGCATGGGCGTATTGTCATGGATCATTCATCGTGTCCGTTTTCGAGGTCGGTCAATCATTCGAAGCTGGGTGCTGGCTAGCATCAGCTTTTTCACCGGCTTTTTCGTCATTTGGAACTTGAGCCAGTTTTTTGGCATTCCACGAGATGTGCTGAGGCTGGCCTTCCGTGGCAAGGTTCCGCTCGTTTTCACGGTTCACGAGTACTCCTCCGAAGCTTGGACAGACTTCACGGCGAGATTGAAAGTTGAGTTTCCAGCCGGTGTGCTTGCCCAGGCCGTTGCAGGCATGGCCAAGGATGTGGCAGAGAATGGCCGTATAACCTACTCGTGGGAAATTCACGATGAAGACCGTTTCGGGGTCATTTGCTCCATCGAGACCGATCCTGACCATAAGTTCGCCGACATTACCTACATGGCCGATTAAGAGATGGCCCGAGCCGGAGGCTCGTGAGAACCTAGCCGGTGGTGCAACCACCGGAAACGTGCACAAACCCCCACGCTCGGGTATTCGCGCTCCGGAGGGAGCGCGAGAAGCGGCCGGAGTCCCGAAACTCCTCGAATCCTTCTCGTGCTTCCTTCGGATCGCGAAACCTACCGTGTGACACCGGCCCAATTCCGGGGGCTTCACCCCCTGCTACCCTCTTTCGAGCCTCCGGCTCGCCACGGAGCCATGCGCAACGGGATCGCGGGACATCTTGACCTCCCCATCCCCCCACGGCAGCATGCGCGGCCATTTCATGAGCGACACTCCCGCGACCACCATTGCCTGCCTCGGACCTGAGGGCAGTTTCTCGCATCTCATCACGCAGAGGCGCTTTCCCAGTGCCACGGTGAGCCTGCGCGACAACATCGGCGATGTCTTCGACTTCCTCAGCCGCCGCCCGGACGCGCTCGGCATCGTGCCCATCGAAAACTCCTCCGGAGGCTTCATCATCGACACGGTGGACCGCCTGCTCGATGCCCGCTGCGAGCTCAGCATCGTCGAAGAACTCACGCTGGATGTGAAACTGGCCCTGCTCGGCCGTCCCGGTGAGGAAGTGCGCACCATCCACTCCCACGCGATGCCGTTTTTCCATGGCGACGACTGGCTGAAGGCCCACTACCCCGATGCCAAACGCATCGTCGAGCCCAGCACGGCGAAAGCCGCCGAAAAAGCCGCTGCCACACCCGGTGCGGCCGCCATCGGCCCGCGTCAAAACGCGGAGCGGCATGCGCTGAGCATCCTGCACTTTCCCATCGCCGGTGAGGTGCCAAACATCACGCAATTCTTCCTCCTCGGCCACACCGCGAACTCGCCGGATGCCACGCACAATCGCACCGCGCTCGTCGTCGAGCTGCCGGATCGGCCTGGCAGCCTCTGCCGCTTCCTCACGCCGCTGAGCGAAGGCTCCATCAACCTCAAGCGCCTCGAATCCCGCCCCATCCGCGGCCAGCCGAACAAATACCGCTTTTACATCGAGATCGAAGGCAGCACCGCCGATCCACGCGTCCAGGCCGCTCTCGCTCAAACACACGCCGATGGCGCCACCACGCGCCGCATCGGCTCGTATTGCTCCGGCACGCGGTTTGAGTCGTGAGCGGTGAACTCTCCGCCTAGAGCACCCCGGACGGCAAACGGACGTTTGCCACGACGAATGCACCGAGAGCCGCCCCGTAGCGGAAGTCGTCAGACTTCCCCTCAGGTTCTGCTTCAAACGAGCATCTCACTCACATTCGTGCCGGCCAGATGCGCCAGCGCCTCCGGCCCGATGGGCTCCTCGGCCTGCCAGGGAAGCCAGGCGGTGCGGGTGGATTGTTTTTCGACGACTTCGTCGATGTAGCGATGCTCGGCGTGCTCGCGGCGCTGGAGCAAGGGATCGCAGGAGCCGCTGTGGAGCAGGCTTTGATTGATGACCCAGGCGTAGGGCTCGATGCGGGCACGGCGGAGATCGGCCTGAAGCGCGGCGGCCTCATGCACGGGCGTGGCCTCGGGCAGGGTGATGAGGAGGATGTGCGTGAAGCCGGGATCGCGCAGGTGTTCGAGGAGTTTCAGGACTTCCTCGGGTTGTGTGCTGCGGGCCTGGCGCTCGAGTTCGCGTTGGTAGGCCTCGCTGGCATCGAGAAGCAGCAGCGTGTGACCGGTGGGCGCGGTGTCGAGCACGACGAAGCGTTTCGTGCCTTGTCCCACTTCACGGGCAAAGGCGCGAAACACGGCGATCTCCTCCGTGCAGGGCGAGCGGAGGTCTTCTTCGAGCAAAGAGCGGCCTGCGGCATCCATTTGCGTTCCTTGATTGGCCATGACCTCGGCGGTGTAGGCGGCGGTTTCCGCAGCGGGATCGATTTTGCTCGTCGTGAGGCCTTCCACCTGTCCGGCGAGCGTTTGCGCGATGTGCGCGGCGGGATCGGTGGTGCTGAGGTGGACGCTGTGACCACGCTTCGCGAGCAGAACGGAAATGGCGGCCGCGACGGTTGTTTTGCCCACACCGCCCTTGCCCATCGTCATGATGACCCCGTGACCTTGCTGCTCGATGCCACTGACGAGATCGGCGAGGCTTTGCATCTCTGGCGGCTGCCATGATGAGAAAGCAGCGCTCGACACCGCATCGGCTTCATCGCTCAAAAGCACCTTCAATCCGCCGATGCCGAGGATGTTGATGGAGCGCAGCGGCACCACAAAGCTCGGCATGCTGTCAATGAAGGCCTCCGCGGCTTGCATGGCGGCCTGACCACGCTGCTGCATGGCCTGCGCGGTGACATCCTGCGGGCATTTGGTTTCAAAGCTGCCATTGATGACGAGGCATTGATTCGCCACGCCGAGGGCACGCAGCTCCTTCGAGGTTCGCTCGGCTTCACGCAGCGCGGAGAGCTGCGGACGGCTCACGAGCACGAGCGTGGTCGCGTGCGCATCGGCGAGCGTGTTCACGGTGGCTTCGTAAATGCCGCGCTGCTTTTCCAATCCGGCCAGCGGTCCGAGACAGGAGGTTCCGCTGGTGTTTTTATCGAGAAACTGATCCCAGGCCTTCGCCAAACTCATCAGCCGCAGCGTATGGCCAGTGGGCGCGGTGTCGAAGATGACATGGTCATAAGCCTTCGCGGCATTCGGATCGCCGATGAGGCCGGAGAACTCGTCAAACGCGGCGATCTCCACCGTGCAGGAACCTGAAAGCTGCTCCTCCATGCTGCGCAGCGCCGCCTCCGGCAGCAGGCCGCGCATGGGGCCGATCAAACGTTCGCGATAGGCCGCGGCGGCAGCCACTGGATTGATGTTCAGCGCATCGAGACCCGGCGCACCGGCGATGGGCGTTGGCGCATTCGTGAGCTTCGTTTCGAGCACCTCATCGAGGTTCGACGCCGGGTCCGTGCTCACCAGCAGCACGCGTTTGCCAGCCTCCGTGAGCCTCAAGGCCACGGCGCAGGACAGCGAGGTTTTTCCCACGCCGCCCTTGCCGGTGAAAAAGAGAAAGCGTGTCGAAGTGGCTGCGTCCGGCTGATAGGTCGGCAGTTTCATGGCTTTGCCTCCTCCTCGATGCCCAGCACCGTGCGGAAGAAGACCGGACGCTCGTCATGGTTCGGATAGCGGCCCTTCATATAAACTTCGCCGTCGATGAAGATGAGCGGCAACACGGTGGTGCCTTCTTTTTCGAGCAGCGCCTTCACTGCCGCGTTCTTGGCAAAGGCCATCGGCTGCTGCCCCAGATTCTGGCGCTCGATTTTCACGCCCATGTTCGCCAGTTGTGACAGCGACGCCGCGAAGTTCACGAGATCAGGATCAATGCTCGGCCCGCAAATCCCTGTGGAGCAACACATGGGCGGGTCATAGATCTGGATGGTTTTCATGGAGGGAGGCTCGTCCGGTTAGTCAGCAAGTAAAGCCCCGTCACTGAGCGAAACTTGTTGCTCGCTCATTCTATTTGGCTAAAAAGCCAAATAGATGCCCGCCGCCAAAAAATGCCTCGAAGACCGTGCCGCCGTGATCAAGGCGCTTGGTCATCCCTCGCGGCTGCTCATCGCCGAGGCTTTGATGAAGGGCGAAATGTGCGTGTGCGACCTCAAGGACCTCGTCGGCGCGGACATGTCCACGGTTTCCAAGCATCTCACGCTCATGCGCGAGGCCGGCGTGCTGAACTGCGAGAAGCGCGGCCTCAATATCTACTACTCGCTCGCCTGCGACTGCCTCGGCGATTTCCTCCGCTGCGTGGACCGGCTGGCCTGCGGCGGCAAAAAAACCACCTGCTGCTGATTTCCCATGACCATCGCTGAATTCCTCACCCAACTCCGCTCCCACGCCGACAAACCACTCGCCTTCGTCCTTCCCGACGGTGGACTGCTCCCCTCCCACTTCCACATCACGGAGGTCGGCCACGTCACGAAGCGCTTCATCGACTGCGGCGGCACACGGCGCACGCTGGAGACCTGTCTGCTGCAAACCTGGGTGCATGACGACACCGATCATCGACTCCACGCCGGCAAACTGGCCGCGATCTTCGATCACGCTGGCGATGTGCTTCCTCATCACGAGCTCCCCGTCGAAATCGAATACGAAGACGGCGTCGTGGCTCAATTCCCGGTCGAAAGCGCCGAGATCATCGACGGTGCGCTCGCCTTCCACTGCGGCTGGAAACACACCGACTGCCTCGCCCGAGGCATTTGCTTGCCCGGCGAGTGTGCTCCGGCTCCACAACCCGTTTCATGCTGCACACCGGGCTCGAAGTGCTGCTAACGCGAAAAATGACGAAACCAGAATGATGAATACCGAATGAATGCCCAAGCCCCAACAGCCCACTGACTTCGTCATTCATTCGTCATTCGTCATTCCCCCCCCTTTCTTCCCATGCCCACCAAGCCCCTCATCCTCATTCTCTGCACCGGCAATTCCTGCCGCTCCCACCTTGCCGAAGGCCTGCTACGCCATGTCGCGGGTGACATCCTCGAAGTCGCCAGCGCTGGATCGAAGCCTGCGGGCTACGTGCATCCGCTCGGCATCAAAGCGATGGCTGAAATCGGCATCGACATCGCCGCGCACACGAGCAAGCACATGAATGACTTCCTTGTGCGCGACGTGGAAACCGTCATCACCGTTTGCGGCAACGCGGATCAGGCCTGCCCCATGTATCCCGGCCAGCTCAACCGCCATCACTGGCCCTTCGACGACCCCGCCCACGCCACCGGCAGCGAAGAAGAAATCATGAACGTCTTCCGCAGAGTGCGGGATGAAATCAAAGCCGTCTTCACCGCGTATGCCGATGGTCGTCGTGATCAAATGAAGAGCTCCAAAGCATGAAATCCCTCCGCACCGCATTCCTCGGCGAACTCGTCGGCACCTTCATCCTCACCTTCTTCGGTTGCGGCGTCGTCGCGGCCTCGGTGACGACTGGGGCGCAGTCGGGCGTGTTTCAAGTGGCCATCGTGTGGGG
>JBEIGR010000247.1:0-7492 GCA_040381795.1 Verrucomicrobiaceae bacterium
CGACCAGAGCCTCATGACCTACTCACCGGAGTTCTATTTCAAGAGCGCTGAAGAGATGCGTGCCCTCTTTGCCGAGGTGCCGGATGCCTGCGATGCCACGCTCGACATCGCCGAGCGCTGCGAGGTGAAGATCCACCTCGACTCCACCTCCATTGATCGCTACCCGCAGTATCCCATGCCCGATGGCGGCGACCGCGCCGAGTACCTGCGCCACCTCACGATGGAAGGCCTGGAGCGCCGCTACGGCCGTGACCGCGCTTTGAATGACGAGATGTTGCATCAGCGCATGGAGGTCGAGCTGGCCCTGCTCAACGAAAAGAACTTCACCAGCTACTTCCTCATCGTCTGGGACTTCATCAATTGGGCACGCGAGCACGACATCCCCGTCGGCCCGGGTCGTGGTTCCGCCGCCGGTTCACTCGTCGCCTTCTGCCTTGGCATCACAGACATCGATCCGCTGCGCTTCGAGCTCGTGTTCGAGCGATTCCTCAATCCCGAGCGTGTTTCGCCACCTGATATCGACATCGACTTCTGCCAGACACGCCGCCCGGAGGTCATCCAATACGTCCGCGAAAAATACGGTGACCTCAGCGTCTGCCACATCATCACTTTCGGCACCATGGGCGCCAAATCCGTCATCCGCGATGTCGGCCGCGTGCTCGGCTGGAGCTATGGCGATAGCGATGCGCTGTCGAAGATGATCCCGAACGAGCTGAACATCGATCTTGAAGAGTCGGTGAAGAAAAACCCCGAGCTCGCCGCGAAACTCGAAGCCGATGGCAATGCGCAGGAGCTTTGGCGTCATGCCACCTTCCTTGAAGGCCTCACTCGCGGCACCGGCGTCCACGCCGCTGGCGTCGTCATCGGCGATCGCAGGCTCGACAACTTCATCGCCCTCACGCGAGACAAAGAAGAAGCCATCCTCTCGCAATACGCGATGAAGCCGCTCACCGAGCTCGGCATGCTCAAGATGGACTTCCTCGGCCTCAAAACGCTGACGGTCATTCACGAAGCCGAGTACTGGATCAGCAAACGCATCTACGGGTTCAAGGTGTCCGAAGCGCCGCTCGACGACCTCAAGACATTCGAACTTATCAAGCGTGGCGAAACCGTCGCCGTCTTCCAGATGGAATCTGGCGGCATGGTGAATACCTGCAAACAGCTCGGGCCGGATACCATCGAGGAAATCATCGCTATTCTCGCCTTGTATCGTCCGGGCCCGATGCAGTTCATCCCCGACTACATCAAACGTAAAAAGGGCGAAGAGAAGGTCGAATACCCACATCCGCTGCTCGAAAAGATCGCCAAGGAGACCTACGGCATTCTTGTTTACCAGGAGCAGGTCATGCAGGCCGCGAACGTGCTCGCCGGCTTCTCCCTTGGCGGCGCTGACATGCTTCGTCGTGCGATGGGTAAAAAGGACGCCGCTGAGATGGCCCGCCAACGACTCATCTTCGTCGAAGGCTGCCTCAAAACGAACGGCATCGCCGAAAAGCAGGCCAACGCCGTCTTCGACTTGCTCGAAAAGTTCGCGCAATACGGCTTCAACAAATCCCACTCCGCCGCTTACGGGATCGTCACCTACCGCACCGCCTATCTAAAGGCCAATTTCCCCGTCGAATTCATGGCGGGCGTGCTCAGCTACGAAATCAGCAATCCCGACAAGATCGCCAATTTCGTCAGCGAGTGCTTCGAGATGGGCATCAAGGTCCTGCCGCCGGACATCAACAAGTCTGCGTTGAAATTCGCCCCCGAACGTTTCGAAACCGAAAGCATCCATCCCAACGCTATTCGTTACGGCCTCAGCGCCGTCAAAAACGTCGGCGAAGGGGCGATGGAAGCCGCGATCGCCGAACGCGAGAAAAACGGACCCTTCACCAGCCTCGAAGATTTTGCCGCACGACTCGACAACCGTGCCGTGAACAAAAAGCTCATGGAAGCGCTGGTGAAAGCGGGAGCCTTCGACTTCACCGGCGAGCTTCGCGCCGTCATGTTTGCCAAATTGGAGCAGGTGCTCGCTTCGGCGGCCTCCATGCAAAAAGACAAAAAGGCAGGCCAGGGCGGCCTCTTTGACGATTTCGACCTCGCCAAGCCCAAGAAGAAGAAAAACGAGGCCGAGGTGCCCTCCCTCGTCTGGACCACCGATGAGGTTCTCGCCTTTGAAAAGGAGCTTTTGGGCTTCTACGTCAGCGGTCACCCGCTCGACAGCTACCGCGGCCATTTCGACAGCGTCAAGCTCAGCAAGATCGCCGCCATCGAGGAGATCGACACGAAGGAAAAAGCCTCCACGATCACCATCGCCGGCATTTTGAGCCAGCTCGAGGTGCGCTACTCCAAAAAAGACAACCGCCCCTTTGCTACCTTCAAGGTGGAAGACTTCACCGGCGTGCAGGAAATGATGTGCTGGAGCGACGACTACGAAAAGCTCAAGGAAGTGCTCGCCAACGGTGCCGTGATGGCCTTCCGCGTCCGCGTCAGCAAAGATCAAAAGACCGATGGCAACCGCGTCACCTGCAACAACGCCTCCATCCTCAAACCCAAAGCCGCCAAACCCCGCAACGCTGGCGATCCTGATCCTTCTTTACCTCCTCCACCAAAGCCCGCTGCCCCGCCGAAGCCCCTCGTGTTGAAGCTCAATCTTCAACAGCACGATGAAACCGATCTCGAACGTATCCACGAAGTCCTCCTCCAGCACCCCGGCACCTTGCCCGTCTTCCTCGAAATCTCCCAAAACGGCCACCGGGCTCGTTTGGAACTCGATCCAGCTTTCCACGTCACCCCCGGCCCCGATTTGCGCCGTGCGCTGACAGTTTGGACGTGACCCCTCTTCTCATGAAAATCATCCTCGCCGCCCTGTTTACCTTCACGCTTGTTGCTTCCGCTCGTGACAAGACGCTCGATATTTATTGGATCGATTCCGAAGGCGGTGGCTCGACACTGATGGTCACGCCAGCCGGTGAATCGGTGCTCGTGGATACCGGCAATCCGGGCGGGCGTGATCCGCGGCGCATTCATCGTGTGGCCACGGAGATGGCGGGTTTGAAGCGCATTGACCACGTCGTCATCACGCACTTTCATGGTGACCACTTCGGCGGCCTGGCGGAACTCGCCGCGCTGCTGCCCATCGGAGCGATCTATGACAAAGGCGTTCCAGAAGGCAGCCCCGATGGCAAACCGCAGGATGCCCGCTGGGCTTTGATGAGGCGTCCTTATCTCGATGCCAAGGCAGGACGCCGAGTGACGCTGGCCGCAGGCGATGAAGTGCCGCTCAAGCAGGCTGAAGGCAGTCCGAAGATCGTTTTGCGCTGCCTCGGAGCGAATCAGACATTCATCTCGCCGCCCGCTGGCGCTCCTTTAAACCCATTAAACGGCTCCGTGCCGCCGAAAGCGCCTGATCCCACCGACAACGCCAACAGCGTCGTGCTGCTGCTGGAGTTCGGCGGCTTCCGTTTCTTCGATGGTGGGGATTTGAGCTGGAATGTGGAGGAGAAGCTCGTCTCGCCGGTCAATCTCGTCGGCACGGTGGACCTTTATCAAGTGAACCACCACGGCCTCGAGGTGAGTAACAATCCCATCCTCATTCGCAGCCTTCAGCCGACCGTCTCGGTGATGAACAACGGCCCGAAAAAAGGCACCAGCAAGTCCGCCATGGATGCGCTGAAATCGACACCAACCCTTCAAGCGATGTATCAGGTGCATGAAAACATTCGTGAAGACGCCGAGAACACCGCCGACAAGGCCATGATCGCCAACCACGGCGACCTCGGCGAGGCCTGCGCGGCGCATCCCGTTCACTGCATTGTCTCCGCCGATGCGAAGAGCTACACCATCGAGGTGCCTTCGCAGAAGCATTCACGCACGTTTCAGACGCGGGTGAGATAGTCGGCAGCATGCGGGCGTTATCATGCGCCGCATGAAACGCCTTCTTCTCAGCCTGCTCATCACCACTTCCGCCTGGTCACAAAACGCCGCCTTGAAGGCTGGAGCGGCTGCAGTGGACATCACGCCGCAAGTTTTCCCGCTGAACATGCCCGGCGGCTTCAGCGCCAACATGGCGGAGAAGGCGCATGATCCACTCCACTCGCGGGCGCTGGTGCTTTCGGATGGTCAAACGACTCTCGCCATGGTCGTGGTGGATAATTTGGGCGCAGGGCCCGATGTGCTCGACGAGGTCAAAAGCCTCGCCGCGAGCAAAACGGGCATTCCGACCGAAAAGATGCTCATTTGCTCCACGCACACGCACAGCGGCTCCAGCCTCAATACCCGCACGGAGGCCGCTGCGGCCTACCGAAAGCTCTTTGTCGAAGGTGTGGCGGATTCCATCGTGCAAGCTCATGCCGCGCTGAAGCCCGCCAGCATCGGCGCGGCGGCCCATCCGCTACCGGACGAGGTTTTCAACCGCCGCTGGCATCTGAAGCCGGGCCAGATGCCGCTGAATCCGTTTGGGAAGCTCGACGCCGTGAAAATGAACCCCGGCACCAGTCCCGACGTGCTCGACCATCCCGCCGGTCCCACCGATCCAGACATCACGGTGATCTCCGTGCAGGATGCGAAGCGCATGCAGATGGCCGTCTTCGCCAATTACTCCCTGCACTACGTCGGCGGAGCGCCCTCAGGCGAAATTTCGGCGGATTACTATGGCGAGTATGCCCGGCTGATGCCCTCGCGCTTGCGAAGCAACAGCAAGGTGGTCGCCATGATGTCGAACGGCACCTCGGGTGACATCAACAACATCCCCTTCACCGTCACCCGCGCTCCACGCGAGCCCTTTGAGCAGATCCGCATCGTCGCGCAAAAGGCCGCCGACGCGACGTGGTTCGCCCTGAAGAAGATCGGCAAGCATCGCGCCGATGCGCCGCTCGGCATGCTGCAGCGTGAGGTGACCTTAAAGTATCGCCGCCCTTCCGAAGCGGAGGTGCAGGCCGCGAAGACAGTGCGTGCAGTGAAGGACAAGGCGGAGATCGAGAAGCTGCCGCGTCTGGCGCAAAACTACGCCGGTAGCGTCATCAGTGCCGCCGAGCGGCCGGAGGAAAGCATCACCGTGAAGATCCAGGCCATCCGCATCGGTGACATCGCCGTGTGCGCCATCCCTTTCGAGACCTTTGTCGAGATCGGCCTCGATCTGAAAAAGCGCAGCCCTATGCCGCAGACCATGGTCATCGGCCTCGCCAACGGCCGCCACGGCTATCTCCCCACGCCCGAGCAGCACCGCCTCGGCGGCTACGAGACCTGGATCGGCACCAACGTGGTGCAGGAAGACGCCAGCGTGATCCTCTCCACACAGCTCCTCGAGATGCTGGCGGAATTGAAGAAGAACCCGTGAGGCTTGACGGGCTGCTTTCCTGCCCGTAACCAGCGGCATGACCGACGCTGAAATCCAGTCTGCCATTCTCGATATGGGCCGCCGTGCCCGCGCTGCTTCGCGGGCGCTTGTGAACCTCACCAGCGACCAGAAAAACGCCATCCTGCATGCGATGGCGGATGAGATCATGGCTCGCCAGGACAGCATCCTCGCGGCGAATGCGCTCGATCTGGGCCGGGCGGAGCAAAACGGGCTCTCGAAGGCCATGATCGACCGCCTCACGCTCGATCCGAAGCGCCTCAAAGCCGTGGCCGATGCCGTGCGGGAGGTGGCGGCGCTGCCAGATCCCGTCGGTGAGCTTTTGACCGAATGGACACGGCCAAACGACCTGCACATTCGCAAGCTGCGCGTGCCCATCGGCGTGATCGGTATCATCTTCGAGTCACGGCCGAATGTGACCACGGACGCGGCTTCGCTTTGCTTCAAGACGAGCAATGCCACGATCCTCCGCGGCGGCTCGGAAGCCATCGACAGCAACCGCGCCCTCGCGGCCGCCCTCCAAGCCGGAGGCGAGCGTGCCGGACTGCCCTCCGATAGCATCCAGCTCATCCCTTTCACGGATCGCAGCAGCGTGGAGCACATGGCGAAGATGGATCAATTCATCGACCTCATCATCCCACGCGGCGGCAAAGGCCTCATCGAAAAGGTCGTCTCCACCGCCCGCATGCCGGTGATCAAGCACTACGACGGCGTCTGCCACGTCTATGTGCATGCCGATGCTGATTTCGACATGGCGGCAAACATCATCGTGAACTCGAAGTGCCAGAAGCCCGGCGTGTGCAATGCGCTGGAGACCATCCTCGTGCATCGCGAGGCCGCAGCGGCCTTTTATCCCCTTGTCGGCAAACGCCTCGCCGAGGCGAAGGTGGAGGTGCGAGGCGACGAAGAAGCGCTCAAACATCTCGGCGTGCCTGCCCAAGCGGCCACCGAGGAGGATTGGAGCACCGAGTATCTCGATCTCATCCTTTCCGCGAAAACGGTTTCCGGCCTCGATGAAGCCATCGCGCACATCAATCACTACGGCAGTCATCACACGGACAGCATCATCACCCGCGATGCCGCTGCTGCCGCCCGCTTCCAGCACGAGGTGGATAGCGCCGTGGTGCTCCACAACGCCAGTACCCGCTTCAACGACGGTGGCGAGTTCGGCTTCGGTGCTGAGATCGGCATCTCCACCGATAAACTCCACGCTCGCGGCCCCATGGGCCTCGCTGAGCTTTGCAGCTACAAATATCTCATCGCCGGGAGCGGCCAGGTGAGAGGCTGAAGCCTCTCCAATTCAGGCACCGTGAGGGGAAATGATTTGGATCATCTGCTTCCCGTGGCGCCGATATACCAAGAAATCCGAGTCAATTGTAACAACAGGAATTCGTGAGTGAATCTCACTGAGTCTGACGAGGCAGGCATCTGCTAGGGACATCGGCACATTCTCATAGCGGTCCATGAGTGTGCGGACTTCAATGGCCTCATCCTCGAGATGGAATCGAAGATCAAACACACCATCAGCCAGCATGGCTTGCAGCCGACGCAGATGTTTGGGTGAATGGCGAAGGAGGAACCATGCTTCGCTGATGACCGCCTCGCAGGTAATGACCGCTCCGTCGAACTTCTTGAACTGGGCCGTGGCCCAGTCGTGGTGCTGCTCGTCTGAGGCGAGATATGCTACCAAGGGCCCCGAATCGAGAATGATGCCCGTTTTACTCCCGGCCATACGCAGCGAGGTGGCTGGGATTGGAGGCCAGATCTGAGACACCCGTCGCACCTGCGTCCTGATAGCGGCTTAACCGAGCATGAATGGATTGAGAGCCGGACCGAGCAGGCTTTTTCCCGATGGCCTTCAGCAGGGTGTTTCGCACCAGCGCTGACTTCGATAGCCGCTGGATGCCCGCTAAACTCTCTAGACGGGCATTCAGATGTTCGGGCACATGGACGGTGAAGGATTTCATATTGGCAGAATAGTTTCCTGCCGCGTGAATGGCAATCACTAAGACAAAGACGCCAGAATCACCTCAGCGCAGATCACCCTGCCGGGAGCAACCTCGCCGCGATGCCGCGAGCGGTTTCGATGAGGCGGTTTTTCTCCTCGGCGCTGAATTCGTAGGGCGTGAGCTTGCCGATGCCGAGCGTGCC
>JBEIGR010000248.1:0-7476 GCA_040381795.1 Verrucomicrobiaceae bacterium
GCGCGGGCCGTGCATGTCATGCCCCGCATACGCGATGTGCATGCCGAAGCCATGCGCGACGACTTCACGCTCGTCGGCGACGCCGTCGTCATTCGTGTCACGCAGGCGCACGAGATCCGGCGCGACGGTGACGTAAACCCAGCCATCGTGATACAAAATGCCTGCGGCGATGCCGGTGACGACGCTGTTGAAGCCTTCGGCGAAGGTCGTCATCTTGTCGGCGGTGCCGTCGCCATCGGTATCGCGGAGCTGGTAGATGCGCTCGCTGTGCACGGTGAGGTCCTTCCAGTCGATGGAGCCGTCTTGGTTGTGATCTTTGAGGCCGCCGCGTGGCAGGCGCAGTTTGCCGGGGGCGAGCTCGCGTTTCAGGAAGGTCTCTTTTTCCTCCACGCTGGTCAGCGAGACATCGTCAGGGATCCACATCGAGTGCTCGCGGATGTCGAGATCAGCCACTTTGCGCCGTGTGGTGGCGGCGACATAGACGCGGCCTTTTTCATCCGTCGTGACAGCGACCGGATCGGGCACATTGAGATCGCCGGACCATTTGTGGAATTCGAGAGCCGCTTTCGGCGCGGGTTTTTTGTCTGCCGCGGCGCAAGGCAAGGCCAGCAGCGCCGCGAAGGCGATGAGCGAGGGTTTTTTCATGAAATGGCGGGATCGAGAAAACAGGAGGGAAGCGTTTGTTCTTGCCGCATCGACGCGGACTGGTCAAAGTCGAGTCTTCGTTCGTCACGGCGAACGCGATTCATCAAACCAACCCACATCCCATCATGAGCCAGATTGTTCCTCTCATCAGTTCCGGCATCGCCGGCCCCCTCGGCGTCCTCCATCTTCCCCGCCTCTGGCAGAAGGCCTCGCTGGCCGCTGCTGGCAAGCTCCACGCTGACTATCCCGGCATCGGCTGCGGCTATGACCAGATGACGCTCGACGCCCTGGGCATCAACATCGAGACCTTCAAGACCTTCATCGCCACGAAGCCAAGCTACCCGCAGCTCGAATCCTGGATCAAGGCGCAGCCCGGTGTGATCCTCACCAAGGCCAGCATCTACAAGCACAACGCCGCCATCCGTGGCTACATCCACGGCGACGACGTGCGCAAAGGCATCCTCGACGCCGATGGCCTCGCCGACGACGGCAGCGTGAACCCCGGTGCCGTGGATCTGAACAACCTCGACGACTGGCACATCTTCTGGGCGCAGGAGATCAAGGCATAAGTCTTTGGCTATCGACAATGAAAGGCGCAGGACGATGAGTTCTGCGCCTTTTTGCTGCCCGGCGAAGGGCCTAGGGCGAAGGGCAAAGAGCCACGATCTGGCGAAGAAACGTGTCTGAACGGTTCGCTGCTCTTTGCCCTATGCCCTTGGCTCTCTGCGGAGCGCAGCGACTCAAATCCCCGCCTCCATCACCTTCATCCAGCGATAGCGGAAGGGGCGGTTCTCTTCCATGAGTTGGGCGGCGAGAGTGGTCGAAAGCTGATCCAGGCCTGCAGCACGGGCGAAGACGGCGGCGAGTTCCTGACGGTTGTAGAAATCCGTGGAGTCGGTGATCTGCGTGGTGAAGCTCTGCGCCATCTCGATGAGGCTTTGCGGCGCGATGGTATCGAAGGGAATCGTCAGCGTGCCGCCATCGACTTTGATTTGAAGATCGCCGCTGAGCGTGGCGAGGCTCGCGGTGCCGGTGAGCGTGACGCCGCTGTGCTGCGTGAGCGTGCCGGTCCAGCCTTTGGCGATGAGATCGAGCTGGAGCTGCTTGGTGAAATCGCGGGCGGAGGTGTAGAGGTAGAGGCGGCCTTCGACGGCGGTGCGCACGTCGATGCTTTCAAAGCGCAGACCGGTAAGCAAATCGATGGCGCGTGAGTAATCGAAGCCATGCACGAGCGAGGGCAGCAACGCGGTGACCTCCGAAAGCTGCGCGAGATCCGCTTTGCGGCGTGTCTCTTCCTCACGGCGTTGCTTGGTCTGGTCGTCGAGCCGCACGCGGGCGAGTTCACGCTTCAGGCCGGCCTCCATCTGCTCGATGCTGGTGCGGAACGCACCGCTGGATTTGATCTTCTCCCGCGTCTGCTGCACCTCGGCAAGGGCGGCGCGGAGTTCATCGAGCGTGTTCACTTTGCGCTGCTTCAACGCGGTGCGCAGGAGGTGGAAATCGGCTTTGTAGAATTCGACGAGTACGCGGTAAAGCGCCACCCAATCACTCGAAACGGCTGAGGAAGCCGCAGAGGCCTGTTTGAGATCGGCGAGGCTCGACTGGAATAATTCCATCTCACGTGCGCCAGCCTCAGCATCCCCGAACTGCCATTCGGCGAGGCCTTGGGCGAGGTAGCCGAGCAGTTCTTCGTTGGTGGTTTTGTAGCCGAGCTTCGCCTGCGGTGTGCCGAGGCCGAGGCCTTTATCCATGCGCTGGCCGACGGTGGCAAAGAAGCTGCCGAGGCCATTCACCGCAGCGAGCGTGTCCTTCTCCGCGCCTTTAATGGCGAGGTCGTGGAAGGCTTCCTCGGCTTTCTTGCGATCGCCGAGCATGAGGGCGCAGAGTGCGGCATTGAAGCGAGCCCAGCACTGCGTGGGCTGTCGCGTGTCTTTGGAATCCGCGATGAGTTCAAACTGATGCCGCGCCTCGGCGAAGTGACGCTCGCCGAGCATCTGCTGGCGAGCTTCGAGAAATTTTTCAGTGACGGTCTTTTTGCTACCAGCCTCGACAGTGACGCCCTCGCCCGCGAGCGAACCCGGCTCGGCGGTGGTGAGCTGTCGTGCGATGTTTTTCGTGTTGCTGCGCTGCCTTCCTTCGCCGAGCAGCCATCCCACGAGGAAGGCCAGCATGATGGCGGCTGCCACGGTGCCGATGAGGCGGGCACGACGCGAGATGAGGCGGCGGCGGATGCCGGTTTGATTGAGCAAACCATCCGCGAGGCGCAGCTCTTCGACGACTTCATCGTAGTTCGAGAAGCGGTCCTCGGGCTTGAAGCTGAGCATGTGGTTGATGACATGCTCCGTGCGGGCGGCAAAGCGCAGGCCGCTATCGCCGAGCGTGACGCGGCGGCTTTTGATGCGGCGCAGCTCTTCAATGGCATGCGTGTCCACCTGATGCGGCGGCGAGCCGGTGAGGGCATGGAAAAGCGTGGCGCCGAGGCTGAAGATGTCACTGCGGTAGTCTTCCTCGTTTTGGAGGATCTTTTCGGGAGCCACATAGTAGGGCGTGGCCCAGATCTCGGTGCTGCGATCCGGGCCGCGAGCCGTGAAGAGAGCGAGACCGAAGTCCACGACCTTCGCGGTGCCCGTTTCGGTGAAAAGGATGTTCGCGGGCTTCACATCGCGATGGATCAGGCCTTGATGCTGCGCGGCCCGCAGACCTTCGGCGACCTCGTGGCCGATGCGCAGGGCATCGCCCTCCGTCAGCTTGTCCTCACGACGGATGCGCTGCTCGAGGCTTCCACCGCCTACGAGCTCCATGGCGAGGTAAAAGTAGCCTTGATCATAGCCCACGGAGTAGAGCTTGATGACGTTCGGGTGCGTGATGCTGGCGGTGATGAGCGCCTCCTGGCGAAACTGCGCCAAACGAGCCTCATCCCGGCTGTAGGTGCGGTTGAGGATTTTCAGCGCCACCCGGCGGCCGAGCGTCTCGTCCTCCGCCTCGAACACGCGGCTCATGCCGCCCTCGCCGATCTGGCGCACAATCATGAAATGGTCAAACCGCCGCCGCACCCGCACCATCTGGCCGCAAAACGGACATTTTAACTTGGTGAATGGCTCCAGCGATGTGACATCAATCTTCTCCTGACACACGGGACAGGTGCTGAGAAAGGTCTGTTCTGGAGGGGAGATTGTCACTTTGGATTCACGGCCTAACGCCGCCAAGGGACGATGGTTGTATGCCAGAAATTACAGATTGCCTAATTAATTTGAATATTGAGTATGAGATATGGACTGGACCGTCACTGAAGCTGCTGACTATGGCCTGAGACTCGACAAGCACCTCACCCAAAGGTTGCCAGATTTGTCACGTACACGACTCCAGGACCTCATCAAAGAAGGTCACATCACCCTCAACGGACGCACCGTGAAAGCGGGTGCCATCCTCAGGCAAGGAGATGCCATCCACGTCACCATCCCGGAGGTCGTTCCCGTGGAGGTCAAAGCGCAGGACATTCCCATCACCATCCTCTTTGAGGACAGCGACATCGTCGTCATCGACAAGCCGCCCGGCCTCGTGGTGCATCCCGCCGAGGGCAATCCCGATGGCACGCTCGTCAATGCCCTGCTGCATCACATCGACGACCTCAGCGGCATCGGCGGTGAGATGCGCCCCGGCATCGTGCATCGTCTCGATAAGGACACCAGCGGCTGCATGGTCGTCGCGAAGCATGACATCGCGCACCGTCGCCTTTCCGAAGCCTTTTCGGAGCGGCGGCTTTCGAAAATCTACCTCGCCGTCATCAACGGCGTGCCGAAGGAAGGCAGCGGCCGCATTCAAAACATGCTCGGCAGGCATCCGGTGGACCGCAAACGCATGGCCACCCTCTACGATGGTGCCGGTAAAGAAGCCGTCACCGAATGGACGATGCTCGGCGAGCATCAAAGCTGTGCTCTCATTCAAAATCGCCTCCTCACCGGCCGCACGCATCAGATCCGCGTCCACATGAAGGAAGCCCTCGGCCATCCCATCCTCGGTGATCCGATCTACGGTCATCCCTCGCGTCAAAAGGTGCCCACGCCTCGTCTGATGCTCCATGCCTGGAAACTCGCCTTCCAACATCCCATCCACGATCAGCCGATGAGTTTCGAAGCAGTGATACCGCCGGAGTTTGAGCCGTGGACAAAGGCGGCTGGGATATGAGAGCTTCTCGGAAGCTGCTCCCATAAATAAAGGGCAGCGCGGTGGCGCTGCCCTTCGAAAATTTGAGCTTGTTGACGCGGCTTAGACCGTCTTGCGCTTCCGCTTAATATGGAGCTGGGAGCTGGCGCGTTGGATGGCGGCCATGACGGCGGCGACTTCTTCCTGCTGCTCGCCAGGTTTGAGGTCGGCGAGGGACTTTTGGGCGCGGGCGAGGGCTTCTTCGACGGCTTTTTCGTCGATCTTGTCCGCGTCGATGGCCATATCGGTCAGGATACGGGTGACGGAGCCGGTGACTTCGACCAAACCTTCGCCAACGGCCATTTCGGTCGTTTTGCCGCCCTTGGTGATGCGCAGTTCGCCAGGGAGCAGCGTGGTCACGAGGTTGGCATGCGCGGCGAGGACGCCCATTTCGCCTTCGTAACCCGGAAGCACGACGGTATCGACCTCATCGGAAAAGATGCGGGCCTCTGGGGTCACGATTTCGAGTTTTAAAGGCATGGAATATGTTCGTGGTTCTTTGTTCGTAGTTCTTGGTTGGGGCCTTCGGAGTTCGAGGAGTTAACCAAGAACAAGGAACCACGAACCAAGAACGAAGATTTAGGCCTTCTTCACGCTGTCGATGCCGCCCTTCATGTAGAAGTTGGCTTCGGGGACGTTGTCGTGTTTGCCGTCGAGGATTTCGGCGAAGCCTTTGATGGTGTCGCTGACTTTGACGTATTCGCCTTTGGTGCCGGTGAAGATTTCGGCGACGTGGAAGGGCTGGGAGAGAAAGCGCTGGAGCTTACGAGCGCGGAAGACGGTGAGTTTGTCGTCTTCGCTGAGCTCGTCCATGCCGAGAATGGCGATGATGTCCTGGAGGTCTTTGTAGCGCTGAAGGACGCGCTGGACGCCACGGGCGACGCGGTAGTGCTCTTCACCGACGATTTCAGGCGCGAGGGCCTTGGAGACGGAGGCAAGAGGATCGACGGCAGGGTAGATGCCCAGCTCGGCGAGGGAACGCTCAAGCACGACGGTGGAGTCAAGATGAGCGAAGGTGTTGGCCGGGGCGGGGTCGGTCAAGTCATCGGCAGGGACGTAAACGGCCTGGAAGGACGTGATGGATCCGGTCTTGGTGGAGGTGATTCGCTCCTGCATCTGACCCATTTCAGCGGCGAGGGTGGGCTGGTAACCCACGGCGGAAGGCGTACGACCGAGGAGGGCGGACACTTCGGAACCGGCCTGGGAGAAACGGAAGACGTTATCGACGAAGAAAAGCACGTCCTGGTTCTTTTCGTCGCGGAAGTACTCGGCCATGGAGAGGGCGGAGAGGGCGACGCGGAGACGGGCACCGGGAGGCTCGTTCATCTGGCCGTACACGAGGGCCACCTTGGAGCCGGGTTCGCTGATGTAACCACCCTGGTCGTTCTTCACGATGTCGTGGCCGTTCTTCTTCACCTTGATCACGTCGGACTCGATCATTTCGTGGTAAAGGTCGTTACCCTCACGAGTACGCTCGCCCACGCCGGCGAACACGGAGTAACCACCGTGGCCTTTGGCGATGTTGTTGATGAGCTCCATGATGACGACGGTCTTGCCGACGCCAGCACCACCGAAGGCGCCGACTTTACCACCCTTGGTGAAGGGGCAGATGAGGTCGATGACCTTGATGCCGGTTTCGAGGATCTGAGCAGAAGGATTCTGGTCAACGAGAGCAGGAGCGGCGCGGTGAATGGCGTAGCGCTTTTCGGTCTTGGGAGCTTCTTGGTCATCACAAGCGTCGCCGGTGACGTTGAAGATACGGCCAAGGACTTCTTCGCCGACGGGGACAGTGATTGGGCCGCCGGTATCCACGGCGTCCATGCCGCGCTTGAGGCCTTCGGTGGAAATCATGGCGATGGAGCGGACCCAGCCGTCACCGAGGTGGCTTTGCACTTCGCAGGTGAGGCGTGCGGCCTTGCCAGCCTGTTCGAATTTGATTTCGAGGGCGTTGTAGATGGCCGGAAGCTTGCCGGAGGCGGAGAAATCCACGTCCACGACGGGACCGATGACTTGGACGATTTTGCCGATGTTGCTCATGTTGGGTGATTTGAAATTTGAATGTGAAACTTGGGATTACTCCAGAGCCATCTTGGCGGTCGTGATTTCGAGGAGTTCGTTGGTGATCGCGGCCTGGCGGAGCTTGTTGTACTCGAGGCTGAGGTCTTTGATCATCTGCTTGGCGTTGTCGGTGGCGTTTTTCATGGCCACCATTCGGCTGGAGTGCTCGGAGGCGCGGGATTCGAGGACCATTTGGAATATGGTGTCGTTCACATACTGCGGGAGCACGGTCTCAAAGACGACGGCGGCGCTCGGCTCAAAGGTGTACTCGGTCGTGGCGGTGGCGGTCTCGATCTGCGGGGCAAAGTCACGCTTGCCGCCGAGGGTCACCGGATTGACGGGCAGGATCTGTTCGACGGTGGGGACGACGGTGACGGTGTTGATGAAGTTGTTGAAGACGACGAGCACCTTCTTGTACTCACCGGTGAGGAATTTTTCTTGGAGGAAGCGGCCGACGCCACGGACCTCGGCGAACTTCGCGGGATCCTTGATGGGGAAATCGGCCAGCAGGTGGCGGCGGAGGCGGTTGATGGCCTGGACGCCTTTTTTGCCCACGGTGACGTAATCGAC
>JBEIGR010000249.1:0-7440 GCA_040381795.1 Verrucomicrobiaceae bacterium
GGCTGCCGCAGCTCGATCTTCGGCTCCGTGCCGGTCGTGACGACGTAGTTCTCCGGCAGCTTCGTCCCCGCTGGAGCCGTCACGCGATACGCATCCGCCTCCCAATGCTCCAGCGCATACCGAAACACCGGCACCGAGCAGGCGAACGCGGAAGTGGCGGCGAGGAGGAAGACAAAGACGCGGAGCATGATGCCAAAGATCACGGCCATTCTCCTGCTTCTTGCATCAAGCTTCGCAACTCCAGCCGACTCTCCAAATTCATCTCCAACAGCCACACCGTCGTGCGTCCGATGGCGGTGATGCCCAAAATGCGAACGCCATCAACGATGAAGTGTTCTTCCCAGTGGTCCTTCCGAGGATGGTACAATCGGGTGAGCACATTGGTGTCGGGATCGATGCTGGTGAGATTTGTGCCCTTGTGCGCATTACAGATGCGGCATGAGAGAGCCAGATTTTCCAAGTCATCCAAACCCCGGTGTTGTTTGGCGATGACATGCTCAATGTGAAAGCGCCGCCCCAGCTCGTAGTCCTGCGTCAATCGGCAATACTAACACCGATTGCCCGCACGTTGCCGCACGCGCAGTTTGGTTGCAGCATCGATCATCACGCGGATCAGAGGCTTTTCAGAAACCGGCGGGCTTTCGCCTGAAAGACGGAAAGCAGGGCACCTTGGCGAGCCCATTCTTCATATTCACGGCTTTCTTGATGCGTGGCGGTGCCTGTGTTGATTTTTTCCGCCAGCATATCCATTCGCTCTTCCTCCTCAGGTTCAGCACGGATGTCAGCGATCATCTGCGCCCCTTCCTTCGTGATGAAAGGAAGCGACGGATCAAAAAGGCGTTCGAGTTTGGCAAACGAGGCTGTCATGCCCAAATCTTGCCACGCCAGTGATCCACCCGCAAGTCGCGAGAACATCGCCGATTGGGCGTTCTATCCCACCATGCGCCCGCTCCTTTGCCTCCTCGCCTTCTCCACGGCTCTTTTGGCCGAATGGCCGACTTACTTGCACGACGCCTCACGCGTTGGTGCGACCACGGAAAACGTTCCCAGCACACTGAAGCCCGCGTGGACCTTCACCTCGCCGTCAGCACCGCAGATGGCCTGGGCGGGCGAGGATGGGCGGGTGATCGAGGGGCATGAGCTGTTCAATCGCATTCGCTTTGACGATGTATTTCATGTGGCGATCAGCGGCGGGCGGGTGTTTTTCGGTTCGTCGGTGGATGGGCGGGTGATTTGCCGTGAGTTGGCCACCGGCAAAGACGTGTGGTCGTTTTTCACGAACGCGCCGGTGCGGCTCGCGCCGATGATCGCGGATGGGAAGGTGTATGTCGGCTCGGATGATGGCTACGCGTATTGCCTCGACGCAGCGAGCGGCAAGATGGTGTGGAAGCTCCGCGCGGGGCCGCATGATGAGCGCATCCTCGCTCGCGGGCGCATGGTGTCGCGCTGGCCGGTGCGGACGGGCATCTTGGTGGATGGCGGCATCGCGTATTTCGGCGCGGGCGTGTTTCCGCATGAGAAAGTCTATCTGTATGCCGTCGAGGCGGCGACGGGGAAGGTGATCTGGAAGAACGACGCTATTTCAGAGAAGGACGCGGGCCGCAATGACCTCTCGCCGCAGGGTTATTTGCTCGCGACGAAGGACATCCTGTTTGTGCCTTCGGGACGATCACTTGCGGCGTCGTTTGATCGCAAAACGGGCGAGTACATCGCCAAACCGGAGCCGGGATGGCGTGGTGATGCGGGCGGGCAGATCGGCGGCACGCAGGCCTTCCTCGCGGATGATCAAATCTACTCAGTGGGCGAGCATCACATCCTCGCGCTGGATCAGCAGAAGCAGAAAAGCGGCTTCGGATGGTTCGCAGGCACGCAGATGACGCTCGCGGGCGACATGGGCTACATGGCGAACGGCAAAACGATCACCGCAGTGGATCGCCTCAAGCATGCGGACGGCACGCGCATCCGTCACGGGCACGAAATGGCCATCGCGAAGATTAGCGCCGACTTGAAAAAGCATCCCGCCCTCGCCGAGGCGAAGAAGCTGCAAGCCGCGGAAGCCGCCGCGCGGAAGGCACCGGGCGATCAAGCCTTGATCGCTGAGCTGGCGGGCATCGCGGCCAAATACGAGCCGCTGCGTGCCGCCTACAAAGCGAAGCAGGACGAAAGCGCCAAGCACAAGGCTGACCTCGCCATCGCAGCCGATGTGGGTGTGAAATGGACGCTCGAATCGCCGCATCAATCGGCGCTGATCCTCGCGGGCAAGCATTTGATCGCCGGCGGCAAAGATGAGGTGATCGTGATCGACACCGAAAAAGGCCAAATCACCGCCAAACTGGCTGTGGAAGGCGAAGCACGCGGTTTGGCGGTCTCCGACGGTCATCTCGTCGTGAGCACGACAAAAGGTCGTGTGCATGTGTTTGGTGAAAAGGAAGGTTCACCGACACTTGCGGCCTCCAACTTCATTTCGAGCAAGGGGGAAGAGGCGAAGGCCATCTTGAAGCAAACTGGCATTCAGAAAGGTTTTTGCCTCGTTTTGGGCGATGACGGCTCGTTGGCTTATGAATTGGCGAAACAGAGCGAACTCATCGTTTTCGGCGTGAACTCGGATGAGGCCAAAGTGGCCGCTGGAAGGCAAAATTTGCTTCAAACCGGCCTCTACGGCTCACGCATCACGCTCGATCACCTCGATCTCGCGATGATTCCGTATTCGAGTTACTTCGCGAACCTCATCGTCGGTGAACCGAGCGGCGTGCCGAAGGAGGTTGCGAGGCATTTGAAGCCGATCGGCGGCAAGTTCTGCTTTGCGACGAATGCGAAGAGCGATGCGTGGCTCGCGGAAACGAAGCTGAGCGAGGAAAAAGCCACGATCGCGAAAGCGGATGGCTGGACGGTGCTCACACGCTCGACTTTGCCGGGTGCGAGCTCGTGGTCGCATCAGTATGGCAACGCGGCAAACACTTCGAGCACCAACGACACACGCATCAAAGGCGGCATGAGCGTGCTTTGGTATGGCGATCCAGGTCCGGGGCAGATGGTGAACCGTCACGACGGCGCGGTGGGACCCATTTCGACCAACGGACGGCTGTTTGTGCAGGGCAACGAAAACGTGCTGGCCTACGATGCTTACAACGGCCAGTTCTTGTGGGAGACGAAGAACCCCGGAGCGATGCGCACCGGTGTGTACAACGCCCGCGAACCCGGCAACATGGTGGCGAGCGACGATCACTTCTTCATGTTACTCGGCGATGAGTGCCTGCAATACGACGCGGCCACCGGCGAGATGGTGCGCACGCTGAAAATCCCAGACGCAGGCACGAAGAAGGGCCTGGAGTGGGGTTACATCGCCTACGCGGATGGTTTGCTCTACGGCACGGAGACGGAACGCGTCGAGAAGGCCAGCGAAGTGGCGCGTCGTGGCAAAAGCGCCTCCATTTCGACGGATCGCCTCTTTGCCTTCGATGTGAAGAGCGGGTCGCTGGCGTGGAGTTATCAGGGCAAGCACATCGCACACACGACGGTGGCGATTGGCGATGGCAGCGTGTTTTTCATCGACGCCTCGCTCACACCGGAGCAGCGGAATTTGATGCTGGCCGAGGACAAAACGGAACTCGCCAAACTTACCGGCAAGGAACGTGAGCTGGCGGAGGATCGCATCAAAAACCACGACATGCGCATGGCGGTGGCCGTGGATGCGAAAACGGGCAAGCAACTGTGGGCGAAGCCGGTGGATGTGACGGATTGCAGCGAGATCGGCATCGGCGGCGGGGCTTTGACGCTCATGTATAGCAACGGCCATCTCGTGCTCGGCGGCGCAAACGCGAACGGGCACTACTGGGAGCAGTTTTTGAGCGGCGAATTCAAGCGCCGTCGCCTCGTGGTGCTGAATGCGGCGAAGGGTGACAAGGTGTGGGCGAAGGACGGCAACTACCGTCATCGCCCCGTCGTGATCGACAACGACATCATCGCCGAGCCGTGGAGCTACGATCTCTACACTGGCAATCAAAAGACCCGCAAGCATCCCATCACCGGCGAGGAGACCGCGTGGATGTTTGCGCGACCCGGCCACCACTGCGGGGCCATTTCGGCGACACCGAACATGATGTTCTTCCGCTCGAAGTTCACCGCGTTTTATGATCGCGACACGGACAGCGGCACGGAGCACTTCGCCGGTCATCGCCTCGGCTGCTGGATCAACACAATCCCCGCCAACGGCCTCGTCATGATCCCGGAGGCCAGCGCTGGCTGCGTGTGCCTCTTCTCCATCGCCAGCACCATCGTCTTCGAACCACGCGAGGACCGCATGAACTGGGGCGTGTATAGCGCGGACGGTGTCACATTGCCCGTGCAGCACATGGCGCTGAACCTCGGCGCTCCCGGCGACCGCCGCGATGCGCATGGCAAGCTCTGGCTCGGTTACCCGCGTCCCGGCAGTCGTGCGGGAATCGATCTGCCTTTGGAATTCAAGCCGCAGTATGTGAAGGGCGGCGGCGAGTATGCCTACAACGCCGAAAGCTTCACCATCGCCGGTCACGACACGCCCTGGATCTTCTCCAGCGGTCTGCGCGGCCTCACGAAGCTCGAAATTCCCGTTCAGGCCCCCAACGCGGCTCCAGCGACTTACACCGTGAAACTCATGTTTGCCGCTCTCGAGGGCGATGTGGCCGGAAAACGCGTTTTCGATGTCAAACTCGGCGACAAGGTCGTCTTGAAGGCCTTTGACCCCGCCACGCGAAAAGGCGCTGCGGTCGAAGTTATCGAGCATGTGCCTGCGAGCGAGCTTTTGACCGTCGAACTCATCCCCGTGACCGGCGAGCCGGTGATGAGCGGCATCGAGATCCTCAAAACGGACGCGAAGGAGATCACGCAGGGCGTGGTGGCTCGGTAAAAGGGGTGCTCCCGCCCGGATTTGAACCGAGGACCAAGGAATTATGAGTTCCCTGCTCTAACCGCTGAGCTACAGGAGCCTGTGCTGTGCGCGGCGCGGAGTATGCACGCGAGCTTTGCAACAGCAAGAGAGGCTTTCACCGCTACCACCTGAGTGCGCTGGCAGGCAGACGGGTTTCATTGCGCCGCTCCTTCACGATGTGACCATCGCTGAGATAGAGGACGCGGTCGGCCATATCCGCCATCGCGGCATTGTGCGTGATGACGACGGTGAGCGTGCCGAGCTCGCGGTTGATGCGCTCCACGGCTTCGAGAACAGTGATGCCAGTGGTGACATCGAGGGCGCCGGTGGGTTCATCGCAAAGCAGGACCTCGGGTTTCTTCGCGATGGCACGGGCGATGGCCACGCGCTGCTGCTCGCCGCCGCTGAGCTGGCTGGGGAAATGATCGAGACGGTGGCTGAGGCCGAGGATATCAAGTGCGTCCTCCGGCTTCATCGGATCGGGGGCAATCTCAGTGATCAGTGCCACATTCTCGCGGGCCGTGAGGCTGGGGATGAGATTGTAGAACTGAAAGACGAAGCCCACACAATTCCGGCGGAAGAGCGTCAGCGTGCGCTCATCGCCATCGGTGAGATTCCAGCCTTTGTAGCGCAGCTCGCCCTCGGTGGGCGTATCGAGTCCGCCGAGTATATTCAGCAGCGTGGATTTCCCACTGCCGGAGGCACCGAGGAGGACGGTGAGCTCACCCGGAGCAAGGTCGAGATCCACCCCGGCCAGCGCCACCACATCCAACTCGCCCGTGTGATACACCTTTCTCAAACCGCGTGCTTCAAACACAGGCTCGGAGGATTCAGAAACTCGGGCGGACATGAGAACCCATCTCTGGCGCGGAAAATTCATCCCGGCAAGATTTGCCGCGTGCAATCCCGGCTGCCGAAGCCAGCATCCGCGCCGTGTCTTACCTGAAACAGTCCCTCACTCGCTACGCCCGCCAGCGTGACGAAGGCATGGGCTGCGGCAGCAGTTGCCTGATCCACCTTGTCATGCTGGTCCTGCTGTTTGTGGCCGTCATCATCTGGTGCATCCGAAACCGCGCCTGGGAGATGGTGATCACGATCATCTTCCCGGAGTGAGCTGCGCTCAAATCCCGCTGATCTCGCCGCTCTCGCTCACCTGAATGCGCTCGGCGGAGGGCACCTTCGGCAAGGCGGGCATGCGCATCATGGTGCCGGTGAGAGCCACGAGGAAACCCGCGCCATTGCTGATCTCGAAATCACGCACGGTGATGGTGAAGCCACTGGGGCGGCCGCGCTTCTTCGCATCATCGGAGAGAGAGTCCTGCGTCTTCGCCATGCAAAGCGGTAGTTTGTCAAAGCCGCTGCGGGCAAACAACGCGAGCTTCGCCTTCGCCTCATCGGTGAGCTGCACACCGTCCGCACCGTAGATCTGCGTGGCGATGGCGGTGAGCTTCTTCTCCACCGGCTCGGCGGCATCGTAAAGCATCGGCAAAGGTTTCGATTCCTTGGGCAAGGCCGCGAGCACGGTCTCCGCGAGTTTCACGGCACCGTCGCCGCCTTCGCCGAACACATTCGCGATGGCGCAGGGCACGCCGCGGGCCTGGCAAAACTCATGCACGAGAGCGAGTTCGTCTTCGTGGTCGTTGGTGAAGCGATTGATCGCCACGATGACCGGGCGCTGGAACTTCGCGGCGCTATCGAGATGCGCGGCGAGGTTGTCGAGACCTCGCGAAAGCGCGGCGGTATCGGTTTGCGTGAGCTGGTCCAAAGCGGCTCCGCCATGCATTTTCAGCGCCCGCACGGTGGCGACGATCACGATGGCCTCCGGCGCGAGGCCGCTCTGGCGGCATTTGATGTGCATGAACTTCTCCCCGCCGAGGTCGAAAGCGAATCCGGCCTCCGTGACGGCGAAATCGGCATGCGCCAGCGCCATGCGGGTGGCGAGCACGCTGTTGCAGCCGTGCGCGATATTCGCAAACGGCCCACCGTGCAGGAAGGCGGGCACGCCTTCCACGCTTTGCACGAGGTTCGGGCTCAAGGCATCCCGCAGCAGCGCCAGCAGCGCACCGGTGACGCGAAATTCTTTGGCGAAGACCGGCTCGCCCTCCGGCGTGAAGCCGACCACGATGCGCTCCAGCCTCGCCCGGAGATCTGCGAGCGATTCGCTGAGGCAGAGGATCGCCATCACTTCCGAGGCGGCGGTGATGTCAAAGCCCGTGGCGCGTTCGGTGGGCTTGCCAGCGCTGGTGCGCATCTGGCGCAAGGCGCGGTCGTTCATGTCCATGACACGCTTCCACAGCACGCCTTCGGGCTTCAGGCGGCAGGTGCCGTTGAAGAGTTCGTTGTCGATCACGGCGGAGAGCAGGTTGTTCGCGCTCGTGATGGCGTGGAAGTCGCCCGTGAAGTGCAGGTTGATCGACTGCGCCGGCTGCACGGTGCTTTTGCCACCGCCCGTCGCGCCGCCTTTGCGACCAAACACAGGTCCCATCGAAGGCTGACGCAGTGCGAGCGCCACGCTCTGGCCGATCTTCTTCAAA